>JAICPX010000136.1 GCA_025929635.1 Chitinophagaceae bacterium | reverse complement strand
GATAGTAAGAGGAGAGCAGGTAGATTCAGATAGCGCTTATCACGGAGATATTTATGGGAAAGGGGCATTTTTTATGCATACGCTTCGGTATATAATGGGTGATGATAAATTTTTTCCAACCATAAAAAAACTCGCTACCGATCCTCAATATACTTATGATAATACAGTGGTGACCGCGGATGTAGAAAAACTTTTTAGCAGTGCTTATGGCAAAAGTCTTCAGCCTTTATTTCATTTATTTCTTTATACGACAGATAAGTTGGAGATACATGTAAGACAAACCAAAGAGAATGAATACCAGGTTAAATTATTGAATCTTGATATGACGGTTCCTATAGATGTTCAAACAGATGCCGGGATTCAACGCATGATGGTTGATAAAAAAGCGGTAACAGTGGTAAGCAAGTCTCCGGTAATTATCGATCCCAAAGTATTTTACCTGAAAAAAGTAATTATGGAGTAAATGATCAGAGAGGATTTGTGAGGACACAAATCCTGGCCTCCTTTAGTGCAAATCTGTGCCACCGGTTGTGTCTACGTAACCGCAAATCACAAAATCTATAGTTAATATTTATTGTAAATCGCCCTTTATTGTAACTTTCCGTGATGCGAAAGTTTTTCCTTATCCTTTTGATCGCTTGCAATAAGCTCGTAGCGCAAAATGAGAATTTATGTAAAGCTGTCGATGAAATTGCAGCCGGTGAAAGAAGTGCATTCCAAAGAACTCTCTCTGTTAATCGCTCATATGCCTCCTCTGATTTCCAGGTAACATATTATCGTTGCGCCTGGGATATTGACCCTGCAATTCGTTATATAAAAGGATCAGTCACATCCCATTTTATTACAAATAGTTCATTAAATACGATCAGTTACGACCTCGATGATCAGCTCACAGTTGACAGTGTATATTATCATGGAAATAAGATAGCTTTCTCACGGCCAACTCATCTTTTGCAAATTAATTTTCCCGCAAGTATCGAAACAGGGCAGAAAGATTCGGTGACGATCTTTTATAAGGGTGTTCCTCCAAATACAGCCTTTGGTTCTTTTGTCCAGGATGCTCATAATGGGATACCGGTATTATGGACTTTATCTGAACCTTATGGTTCGAAGGATTGGTGGCCATGCCGGAATGGTCTTGATGATAAGGCGGATTCAGTTGATATTATTATAACATGTCCCATTGCATACCGGGCTTCATCGAATGGGTTGTTGATAACTGAAAGCGATAATGGAGTGGTGCGAACTGCTTTTTACAAACATCGCTATCCGATAGCCTCGTACCTTGTTGCATTTGCTGTAACTAACTACAAAGTTCTAAACCATGCTGTACAGTTAAGCAATGTAAATCTTCCCATGATAACCTATTGTTATCCTGAAGGTGAAAGTCTATTCCAGCAACATACACCAAAGGTTTTACAGCAATTGTCTTTATTCCATCAATACTTTAGTGCTTATCCATTCATTAACGAACGATATGGTCACACGCAGTTTAGTTGGGGTGGTGGAATGGAACATCAAACGAACAGCTTTTTAGTATCACCGGATGAGAATTTAATGGCGCATGAACTGGCTCATCAATGGTTTGGCGATAAAGTTACCTGCGGCAGCTGGCGGGATATATGGTTGAATGAAGGGTTCGCCACCTATCTTTCTTATTTCTATTTTGAACAGATAAACCCTGCTGGTCAATTAAACAGGTTAAGGAGTTTAAGCAATTCGATAACCGCTTTGCCAGGGGGGTCTGTTTGGGTCGATGATACAACAAATGTTGGACGGATCTTCAGCAGCCGGCTTTCTTATAATAAAGGTGCTTACCTTGTTCATATGCTTCGTTGGGTATTGGGCGATAGTTCATTTTTTCGCGGCGTAAGGCAGTATGTAAACGACCCCAGGATCGCTTATGGTTTTGCGAAAACCGAAGATCTCAAGCGAAACCTTGAACAGGTAAGCAATAAAGATATAACAGAATTTTTTAATGATTGGTACAGGGGCCAGGGATATCCATCTTATACAGTAAAATGGGCCCAGAATAAAAACAACTGGGCAAAGATCACCGTTAGCCAGGTCACATCCCATCCATCTGTAACTTTTTTTGAAATGCCACTGGCTTTGAAATTTAAAACCGGGTCACTGGAAAAAACCGTTGTGATCAATAATACCCTGAACAATGAAATATTCTGGGAAGAAATAGGCTTCAAAGCAGATACAGTGATCATTGATCCTGACTATTGGGTATTGTCTCGAAATAATGTTTCCGTAAAAGAAGCAGGCATACCAGGGGATATTAATGAAGTAAAACTCTACCCCGTCCCAACGTCAGCAAATTTTGTGACGCTATCGATAAAGAACCCGGTTGAAAGATCGATGGTAGTAAGGATATTTAATACTGCAGGGCAATTGGTATCCCAACAAAAGCTAAATACCCCGGGCCGTGATGAAGAGATTCAAATTAACATTTCAAAATTATCTGCAGGAGTATATTTGCTCCACATTGATGCCGGTAATTTCAAAACTGCACGCCACATCATAAAGAAATAAATCGCACACCAGATGAGCCGCCGGAAAAAGAAGTCAAAAAAATGGTGGATAGCCGGTATCATAGTATTTATCACTGCACTTTTAATAATTCTTGGATACGATTGGTGGTTTAATCGCAGGTCCCGCTTTGTAAAGTATCCCGCTTTTGGTATTTCGATTCCGGAGAATTATATGATACATGGCATTGATGTTTCAAAATACCAGGAGACGATCACCTGGGACCTTGTAAAAGAAATGAGGGTAAAAAATATTCAGCTTGGTTTTGTTTTTATAAAAGCCACAGAGGGAATTGAAAATACAGATCCTCAATTTAAAAGGAATTGGAAAAAATCAAAACAAGCAGGAATGGTCCGGGGTGCTTATCATTTTTTCCTCGCAACAAAAGATGGAAGAATGCAGGCTGAGAATTTTATAAACACAGTTGACCTGGAAGCGGGAGACCTGCCACCGGTAGTTGATATCGAACAGACTTATGGTGTGAGCGCCACCGTTTTTAAAAAAGAGTTGAAGGAGTGGCTTGATATAATCGAAGATCATTACCAGGTAAAACCGATCATTTATACAAACGTTGACTTTTATTCAAGATGGCTGGGAAAGGATTTTAATAGTTATCCGTTATGGGCCGCACATTATTTTCAATACGATGCACCGCGTATCAATCGCACCTGGGATTTTTGGCAACACAGTGAAGAAGGACGGGTAAATGGTATTCTTTCCAAAGTTGATTTTAATGTGTTTAATGGTGATTCACTTCAATTCAGGAATATCCTTTTGAACAAGTAAGTCCGTTCATGGGAATTGGCTTACCTTGTCTCATAATCCCGAAAAAATGGCATTTGGGCTGGATCCTGAGGTGACCAAATATTTCAAAAAGATCATTAATTCTCTTTTTGCGGGCCTGATGTGGTTATTCATAAATATTACTGCGGGAATTTATTTTGAATTGGCCTATAGTAAAAGGTATTCTTCCTTTGTTCATATCCTGTTTTTTGTGTGGCTTGGTTTAAGTCTTTTTCTTTTGTTATGGTATTATTATAAAGTGTGGGGCAAGTAACCTGTAAGCCATTTATTCGTTAAATAGAGGAAAGTAATTATTGTACGGAATGTTCATCCGTATTATCTATTTATTTTAGTACTCAACATTTATTCAATGGAGTTAAAACACATAAGTAAATGGATGGTTATTGCAGGTACGCTTTTGATCTGGCTAACCAAGTTTGGAATAAGGCCTTATTATAATCCTGGTCAACCGATGAATTTTTTTCTTGGCATCGCACCAAATTTGCTCGGTTCCTTCCTTGTCCCATTCGGTGCTTACTGGTTTTTTTCCGGCCGCAACTTCTTACTCGCAAAAATCTTTAAAATTCATTCTTTGGCCGATCTTAGAACGGTGTGTTTTTTAGGATTTGCGATGCTGATTGTTAATGAATACCTGCAATTGATACCTTTTTTTGCAAGGACGTTTGACTACTTCGATATTTTTTTTTCAATGGTTGGTTTGTCGGCTTCTTATTTTGCTTTTAGTAAAATATATAGTCGCTCCATTTATGGTTACCAGGCCAATTAATTTTTGGTGTCAAGTATCACGGGAGTATTGCCTTTTCCCATTACAATGATCTTTGCATTTTGTGAAGTTGCGATCTCTTTCAGCGCTTTAATTTGTTCATATTGTAATTGCTGATCAGTCAATCCCTGGTTAATGATCCGTTGATAATCTGCGATACCTTGCGCCTCTACCCGTTTTCTTTCAGCCTCCTGTTTCTCCTTTTGTAAAATGAATTGCATTTTTTGCGCTTCCTGCTCGGCATTTATTTTTCCTTCAATGGTTGCTTTTACCGATTGAGGGAGGGTAATATTCCTTACGAGTAATTGTTCCAGGAACAAGCCTCTTTTTTTAAAATCTTCATCAATACTTTTAAAGATCCTGTTTTGAAATTCATCCCGCTTACTGGAATAAAGTGATATGGCATCATAATAAACCGAGTTGTCACGGATCTTTGTTCGTGTAAGGGGCCTGACAATTTTATCTACGTAATTAACTCCTGTTTCTTTTACAAGCCTCGGTGCGTCGGCCTCGGTAAGGCGAAACAAAACCGTGAGATCAATAGTTACTTCCAGCCCGTCAGCTGTTAATACCCGGATGGCATCGTCAGCAGCTTTTACACCTTCATCATGAACACCACTCATGGTATAGTTTTGCGTTTTTATATCGAGACGGGTTACTTCTACTAACGGGTTGATCATATGAAGCCCGCTATGCAGCACCTCGTTTTGGACTTTTCCAAAGAGTTTTTTTACACCAACCTGCCCCGCATCAATTTGAACAACAGAAGATATCAATATACCAGCAACCATTATTAAAATACCCGTTATACGTACTGATCCGGCAAAACGCTGAGCCGGGCCGGGGTTGCGGGCAAGGATAATACCGACGATAAGTACGACGATTCCTACAATGATGAGTGCCATATGCAGATTAGTTTTAGGTTTATTTGATCTATCAGCTGCTGTGATCGGAAATGATCACCCATTTGCCGTTTAATTTTCTGAATACAAGTGTGAAGTGACCACTCGCATCTCCAATTGTTCTTGTTAAATAATATTTACCTGTCACATGAATATATTCCGGTGACAATTGTTTTACATGAATGAGCGTAAAGGTAAGCTTACCCATCACTGTTGTGTCGGGATAGTTTTTTTTATAGTTAGCTAAGGTGTTTTTATACCCATATGTCACACCTGACTTTCCTATGAACATTAATGAATCGTTTTCCCAATAGCCGATCATAAATGCCTCGATATCACCCCGGTTCCATGCTGCATTTTGCGTTGCCAGCAGATTTCTTACTGCAGCCTCATCTTTTGATTGACTTAAACAACTTATTGACAAAGTAACGGCTATAATAACCAGGAGCGGTTTCATACTTTATGAAATTAGAATGAATATCCGAATTTAAAGAAATTACTATTGGTCTTTTAAAGCCGGACATTAATGATCACAGTCGGAGCTATGACAATGTTTAGCCTGCCGGCAATATCTCCAATTTAGATAATATGCTGAAATGATGAGAATAGATGAAGGAACAACAAGCCAGAGAATATAAGCGGTAAAAAAATGTTTTATGACCAGCAACGCCATCCCGGACGTAAATAAAAGGAGTGGAAACAATCTGTGATGATGCTTTTTGTAGCCATGCCATAATGTTAAACTTCCGATTGTGAAAGCAACCAGGATCATTCCCGCTTCAAAATAGATATTGTCAAGAATGTTAATGCCAAACAAAGGCAACGTGGTGATAAATAACGGTAACAGGGCACAGTGAATCGCACAAGCAACTGCCGCCGACACCCCCAGTGCACTCCAATTGATCTGTAATTTCATTCGTCTGCAAAGGTATTTACATGCAACTGTGTTGCAAAATATATTTATCTTTGTGTCAGAACCTCAAAAGGGGAAACAAAAAGTAACTTCAATTCATGAGCAGGAAAACTATTTTTTATATCGTGTTTTTTGCCGTGTTGGTGATCGGTTTTTATACTACTATGAGCTTTTTAGTTCCGGGATTTGGAACATCACGGGTAGAGCCTATCGGAAAGGTACAGCCATTTACTTTTAGTAACCAGGATGGAGGAATAGTAACAGAACAGGATGTAAAAGGAAAAGTTTTTGTGGCTGAGTATTTCTTTACAACATGTAAAACCTGGTGTCCGATCATGCACAATAATATGAAGATGGTGTATGATCGCTATAAAAATGAAAATGATTTCCTGATCCTTTCTCATACAAGTGATCCGGCTACAGACTCGGCAGCAAGACTCAGGAAGTATGCCGATTCACTAAATGTAAATACATCAAAATGGATATTTCTTACGGGAACGAAAGACAGTCTTTATAAACAGGCACGATACAGTTACAGGATCGATGATCCCAATAATAACCCGCTTTCCAGCGATGTTGATTTTATTCACTCCCAGTTTTTTTCTTTAGTGGATAAAAAAGGAGTGGTTAGAAATATCTATGAAGGCAATCAGAAAGGCGATGTGGAACGGATGATAAAAGAAATAGATGTATTGCTGAAAGAAAAATAAGATCTATGGACACAAGGGTTCATGATATTCTTCGTCGTAACCAACTTAGTGTTACAGCAAGCAGGGAAAAGATCCTCAATCTTTTTTTGACCAATACAAGGGCACTTGCCCATGCAGATATCGAGCATAAAGCCGGTGAAAGGTTTGACCGTGTGACCGTCTACCGAACTTTACAAACCTTTGTTGAAAAAGGAATATTGCACACTATTCCTACTGCCGATAATTCGGTAAGATATGCTCTTTGTAAGAATGATTGTTTTGAAGGACATCATCACGATAACCACTATCATTTTATTTGTTCGGCTTGTGGCAAAACTGAATGCCTGGAAGAATTCGTTATTCCTTCGGTTAAAGTTCCCAAAGAATACCTTGCTAATAATGTCGAGATCGTCGTTAATGGTGTCTGTGCGGCTTGCCGGAAAAAGTAAGCCCCCATGTGGAAACAAGGGGACTTAGGTTAAGGCTCTGATTAGTAGCTATGTTAAAATGCGGGTTTCGCATTTATTTTTCTACTGTAAAATAAAGAGACAAATCACGACCTTCCAAAAAAGAGGCATACCACTTTTGTGGTATTTTCCATTATTATTTTGTGAACGCCTTCATTTCATCGTGGATAAAGGCCATTAAGTTGCCAACAACCGTTGGTGAGAAGTCAAAACGAAGACCCGCAGTATTGAAAAGCTCAGGAAGTGTTCCGGTACCACCTTTTGCCAACGCAGAAATATAATTATTGAGCGCTTGTTCTTTGTTTTCCTTGAATTGTTTCCAAAGACCGATCGCACCAAGCTGTGCTATTCCATATTCTATATAGTAAAAAGGGACTTCAAAGAGATGCAATTGTTTTTGCCAGAAATATCTTCTGTATTCTTCAAGGCCGGAAATATCAAGCACCGGTGAAGTAAACTCGCTAAAGATCTCAACCCACTTATCCGATCTCTCTTCCTGTGTATGCGTTGGATTCTCGTAGAGCCAATGCTGGAATTTATCTATTGTTGCGATCCATGGAAATATGGTGATCACCCTTTCCAACTGGTGTTCCTTTGCTTGTCTCATTTCTTGCTCCGATGTAAAGAAAACATGCCAATGATCCATCGTAAATAACTCCATAGCCATGCTTGCCACTTCAGCAATTTCCATTGGGTATTCCTTGAAAGAGGTCAACTCAAGAGTATGCGCAAGAAAAGAATGAACTGCATGTCCTCCCTCATGCACCATTGTTGTCACGTCATCCATTTGGCCGGCAGCGTTCATAAATATGAATGGAGCACCGCTTTCTGCCAATGGACAATTATATCCTCCTGGCGCTTTTCCTTTCCTGCTATCAAGATCAAGATGACCCATCGTCTTCATCTTTTTTAAGCAATCCGCGAAAAAAGGTTTCAGCTCTTCGAAACATGCAATGGTTTTTTCAACAAGCTCATCGCCTGTTTTAAACGGGTTCAATGGCTTTTCATCAGCCGGGTGCGCTTCCAGGTCCCATGGACGCAGCTCATCAACTCCAAGCTTTTTCTTTTTTCTTTCATAGATCTCATTTACCAATGGCAATATCTTTTCTTTTACGGCCTGGTGAAATTGAAAACAATCTTCTGGTTTGTAGTCAAATCTTCCCATCTCCACAAACTTATAGTCGCGGTAATTTTTAAAACCGGCATTCAATGCAATTTGATGACGCTTTTCAATAAGCGATGAAAAGAGATTATTCATAACCTCCTTATCCTGTAATCGCCTGTTGCCAATTTTCCTGTAAACAGATTCGCGTAGTTGCCGATCGTTGTTTTCAAGAAATTTTGTAGCCTGTTGCAACGTGTATTCTTTTCCATCCACCTCCACAGTCATTTTTCCTGCGATCACCCCGTATTGCTGTTGCATCACACTCATTTCAGCGAGTATGGGAATATTTTCGTCACGAAACAGTTCGATGTTCTTCTTAACTGTTCTTAAATAAGTAAAGAATTTTTTTTGGTCAAGCTCTTTGATAAAAGGCGAACCGATAAGTTTCTTATTCAACTTATCGGCGTAGGGTTGAACTTTTGGCTGGATTTCCATTACAAAGAATGTAAATGCATTTTCCAGTTCTTTACTTTCTGTATCGCAGGTCATCCTGATCTGGCGCCAGCAACCATCTTCACTGAGTGCTGCCTCAAGCTCACTGATATCTCTTAACCAATTTTCCAGTGCATTTTTTGAATTGATCTCTCTTTCGAGGAGATCAATAAAGAAAGGCTCCAGTTTATCCCATGTAGTAACTGTAAAATCTGCGGGAAGAAAATGACGGGGAAGCTTTTTTATATCTGCTGAATACATAATTTCCGGGTTTTAATCCCGATAACAATCGGGATGCCAATGTGCGAATAACGGCCATTGCTTTGCACATTCACAGAATTCAATTAATATTTATTCTGATTTCTTTTTTCTTGTAGTTTTCTTGCGGGGAGAAGCGGAAGCCTTCTTCTTTGGTGCTTCCTCAACCACTTCTTCTTCCTTTTCCTCTTCAACAGGTTCAGCTGTTTCTTCAGGAATTTCGGTGAGCTTTATTTCGATATTATGTTTCTTTAATGACTCAAACCATTTTACCATCTTTTTCATATCGCTGGGATACACTCGTTCAAAATCCATCTCAGGATAAACTTTTTCAAAATATTTTCTGACAGCAGCACCATCTCTTGCATCAGGCAAAGAACCTTCCTCTTTTTCCATCGCCTTGAAAACATCCACGAGATTGACATTATCTCTTTGTGTAAATACCTCTATGCTTTCAAGATGAGAAAAATTGTGTACACGGCTGGAAACAAATTGTGTCTTACTATCATCAAGCGAACGAACAACAGCGCCATCACCGCGACTGCTGACAAGCTCAAAAATGCCGGGGAGACCCGTAACTGCTATTAACTTACTATAATCCATAATATTCAAAAATTTGGGAGTGCAAGATAAACCGAAAACCCGAACCAACGTCTTCAAATGTTTTGCAATATTTTTTCAGGATCATTCGGTAAAATTTCTAATTCGTGTAATTTAGACCACTTAGCGCGTTAGCATGAGATGGCTTATTTTATCCAACCTGGTATTTTCAATCGTATTTTACAGTTGTAAACAGTCGGGAAATGGTGCCCAGGCACAAGTCACTCTCCGGGATACGTCAATTAGTTACACAACATCCTATAGTAATGTTTTTTTTGATAGTCTCAGGATGGAACGATTTATTTCCTCCCAAAGACTTCATGATTCATTAATAAAACGAATACGCAATTTTTACAATGCAAGGAATTATCAGTATGCATGGTTCTTCAGCGAGGGCATTGCCGATTATGCTTCTTCATTTTATGATGTATATAAT
>JAICPX010000285.1 GCA_025929635.1 Chitinophagaceae bacterium | reverse complement strand
ATACTATACTTTAAAGCGGAGAGACTCATCATTGCCGGCGACCTTTCTCATAGTAAATCGAATAAGGAAATGGACTTGTTCAAAAAATGGCGACATGATCTTGAGGGCTTGCAAATGGTGTTGGTAAATGGCAATCATGATATACTGGAGAAAAAATGGTATGAGGAAATGAGAATCGAAACAAATGATTGCCTCGATATTGAAGACTTTTCTTTTTGTCATGATCCGGAAGAAGCGTTGGTAAAGGATTCCAAACATTATATATTCTGCGGTCATCTTCATCCTGGTATAAGCATTCGTGGCCGGGGCAGGCAATTTCTGCAATTTCCCTGTTTTTATTTTGGCAATAACATTGGCATTCTTCCCGCATTTAGCCGTTTCACGGGTTGTGTAAATGTAAATGCGAGGAATGGCGAGAATGTTTTTGCAATCGTAGATAATGGGATCATGCAGGTGCAGTGAGCAGTCTGTAGTTGTTAGTCTTTAGTCGATAGTCCAGTGCCGGTACAATAGAAATTTTCAATGTTCAATTCTCAACGCGCAATTGAACATTGAATATTGAATAAGCATTGAACATTTTTCATGGCAAATGCTCAATGAGTTATTTTTTTCTTTTTAGTGTATTGTAGTCGATAAAATAGATGAAACGCAAGGTCAGTTCATTACCATGCCGAAGGTCAATCGTCTCACGCAGGTTTCTCAGGTATCTTTTGTGAATTGATCCGTCAACAAACTCCTGGTTTCCGAGAAAATTTTTCCAGCCTACTACAACACGGCTGCCTAACCGAAAATCCCATGTGAAAAATGCATCGAGATTAAAAAAGTTCACATTCTCGTCCTGGTTCGGAATAAATGCACGCGGGATATCTCTTCCATTGGCATCGACATTTGCAAAGCGTTTGTAAATCACTTTGCTCCAGTTATGGCGAACCCGCATGGTTAGATTCATGCGCGGAGTAAAGTTGTAAACCCCCGAATAGATGGAGGTGATATCAGTAAAATCAACAAAGCTGATGATAGGTTCACCGCCTGCTTCTCTTCCGGCAAAAACTATATAATCAGTCTCTCTTTCATTCCTGTTTGAAAGGCTCATCGTTATTTTGTTGCTGAAGCGATAACGAAGTCCCAGGTCGACAATATGATAATCATGTTTTTCAGGAACATGAAAAATACCCTGCAGATAATTGTAACTAAAGAACCATTTTTTCCGGCTATCCGTGCTTCCTTCAAGTTGTGCAAAACTCCAGGCCGGTCTTTTTGCATAACGGCCGGGTGTGTTTAACACGAAGTAATCATTTTCACCAAATGGTACGGTACTCAGGCTGAGGCTGACATCCCAGAAATTCTTAAACACCCAAAAACCGCTAAGGGATGCGTCAAGGTAGCGAAAAGAATACGGTTTATAGAGCCAAAAATATCTTGAGGTTAACCGGTAATTATAAGTGAGGAACTTTCCTTTTGGTGTAAACTGGTTATAACTTAGCTGTCCTGAGTAAGCGACTTCATTATTATAAAATATGATACCAAGATCATTGGGATCATAGTTGTCTGACATGATATTATTCTGCAAATAATATTGCACCTTACCACTCACCTTTCCCACTCGTAACAACGTACTGAACCCGTCATAACCGGCGGCACCAAAGATCTTGCTGTACCGCGAGGCTCCGCGGATATTGTACTTATTTTGTTGATCAAAAAAACTAAAATCGATAGCAGAGACATTGGCATCCCGGTTAGTACCTTCTCTTATAACATTGGTATTCGTAAATGTTACATATGATCTGTTCTTTAATGCCTGGTCAATGACAATGATGTTATAATTCGCCAGGGGTTCTGTCACAATGTTGCTATCCCTGCCATCGGTTTTATTTCTTATTATCGCTAATTCCCGTTGACCGATCGCATTGAAAAAACCAATACCTAATCTATTTTTTGTACGACCTGAGAATTTTAGTGCATTATACAAATTGGTTACAGCAGGGTTCTCTATGATCTCCTGATCCGGGACGCTTTGTACATAGCTTTGAACCGCTCCAAAGCCCTGGGGTGTTTCGCCGACCCTTCTTGAATAAAACAAACCCGCCTTGTTAAAAAGCTCTGTGCCTTCAGTAAAGAATGGCCTGTTCTCATCAAACTTGATCTCGTAAGGAGTAAGATTGTTTACCACATTATCCGAAACCACCTGTCCAAAATCAGGGATGATTGTTGCATCAAGTGTAAAGGCTTCGCTTATTCCATACTTAAGATCCATTCCACCACTTTTTAACCATTCTGTTTTATTCCGATCACCATCAGGGGATACATTAATACCCGTAGATAAATAAGGTGAAAAACTTAACCGGAGCGGCGGCTCGATATTTTTGATACCGGTAAAATCTCCAAATTGGTTGATAAAGCCATTGACATTCGGATCTACAAAGTTCCAGAATGAATTTTCATTATTCCTCCTGGTAAAACGCATGAACTGGATCCCCCAATCCTGCAGTTCCTTTTTTGAAAACCGTAACGAGAAATAAGGAATGCGCATTTCAACTGACCAGCCATTATCAAGCATCTTTGTTTTACTTTCCCAAACAGCATCCCACGTTTTATCTCCGTAATCTCCAAAATCACCCGTATAATTGGCTGAAAGCCTGGAATCGGTTTGGACATTTGCGGATGTAACAAGGAATTGAAAGCCGTTCTGATTGTCATTATAAGTATCGAAGAAAACAGAAAAATAATCGACATCGGTACGCTGTTCTCCATCCCTGGCGGTCAATTGTTTTCTTATCAACGCAGGATCATCATAAAGCATGGCCCCGATATAGATGGCAGAATTATCGTAAAGAATTTTTACTTCGGACCGCACCGATGCCGGCTGTCCGGCCTTTGGAAAGTTTTGAATGAAATCACCCGCAACCGGTGCGGAGGCCCATGTTGCATCTTCAAGATCACCATCAATTTTTGGAGGATTAGAAGTTTTTAATGCAGATAAATTCCTGGTTTGTGAAAAACCATACAAAGAAATTACCATCAAGGGTACCAGGAAAAGGCTTTTTATGGCCATGCAGTTAGTTGATTAGCTAACAGCAAATATAATCCATTAATTCTTCGTTACATAACGATCATTACTGTGAAAATACGATACACAGTAAGTTGAGTTTAAACTAGTTCATTTTCTTCTTCAATGTGCTAACCTGTTGATGAAGATTGGTGACAATATTGGCCAGTTGGTTGATATCCCATCGCTGTTGGGACACCGCCCTGCTGATCACAACAGATGCCTGCCATAACTCCAGCACCTCATCGGAATTGATCTGGTAAGGTTGATAAGCAGGATTATCGCTTAACAATGTCAATTTATTCTTTGTACGATTATTTTTATCGATTCTTTTATACACTATTCCTTCGGACTTCGAAACGACTATATAGGTATAGTTGTTTTTTACCTCATCAAGGTTCTCAACTTTTTCACCGACAATGATCGAACCGCTGGGTGTAGGAAGCATTGAATCACCCATTATTTCAAATGCCCGGTAATTGCCACCCGAGAGCATTGGCAATGTAAATGTGTTCAGTTCATCAATATAATCCGGATCGGCGTAACCATTCAGGTATCCTGCGGCTGCTTTCATAGGTACAAAGGGAATATCGGGACGACCACCTGCCAGTTTCATAGCTCTTCTTTTTGCCAGGTAATTTCCTTTGTTCTCACTGAGGTCCTTTCTCAAAATATCATCCATCGAGAGTTTAAAAATATCACAAACCGTTTCTAACACTTCAAGATTGGGTCTTGCCCTTTCCTCTTCATAAGCACCCACCAGTGATCTTTTTATCCTGAGCTTATCGGCAAATTCCTGTTGCGTCCAGCCACGCAGTTTACGCAGGTATTTCAGATTTTGATTGGCAATATTCATAAGAAACTAATTGAGTTAGCTGCAAATTACTAAATATTTTGGTCTGACAAAAACAATTTTTTTGATAACTCGTATTTGTCAGGCCGGAAAAAACAAAACATCTTTGCCCAGAATAAAAGCCTATGGCAAAAACTAAGAAAGCAGCTGCAAAAAAAACTACAGGCCGGAAAAAAGAAAAACCAGTAATCCTTATCACTAATGATGATGGCGTGTCGGCACCCGGTATCCAAAACCTCGTTGACGCTGTCCGAGACCTTGGAAAAATAATCGTGGTAGCCCCGGATAAACCCCAATCCGGAATGGGTCATGCGATCACGATCGGTTCACCCCTGAGACTACATCCGACACACATTTTCGATGGAATCGAAGCTTATCAATGTACAGGTACACCCGTTGATTGCGTGAAGCTTGCGGTGGACAAGGTCCTGCACCGCAAACCGGATCTTTGCCTCAGCGGGATCAATCATGGTGCTAATCATAGCATCAATGTGATCTATTCAGGTACCATGTCTGCCGCCGTAGAAGCGGCCATTGAAAGTATTCCTTCTGTTGGTTTTTCTTTACTTGATTATAGCATTGAAGCCGATTTCACCGCGGCAAGAAAATATGCCCGTATCATCGTCAGGCAACTGTTGTCTTCCGAGCAGGACAAGCACATGATCCTGAATGTGAATATTCCTGCTGCCACTCCTGAAGAAATAAAAGGCATTATGGTTTGTCGCCAGGCATATGCCAAATATGAGGAAGATTTCATTGAACGGCATGATCCTCATGGCAGGAAATACTATTGGCTTACCGGTGAGTTTGTAAACTTTGACAAAGGTAAAGACACCGATGTATGGGCTTTAGCTAATAATTATATCAGCGTAGTTCCCGTACAATTTGATATGACGAATTACGTTTTAAAATCAAAATTTGAAAAACAGTGGCAACATTTATCCTGAAAAGAGATAACCTTAAGCTTGGACTGATCCTTGGTTTACTTGGCCCCGCACTTGGTTTGGTGGTCGTTTATTTTGTTAAGTTTCCTTCCTATAGCTTTACCGATTTTCTCGATTATTTTTTTAAAGACACCAAGCTTATTACCTCTATTGGTGCCCTTTGCTTATTGGCAAATGCGGTGCTCTTCACTTTTTATATAAACACACATCGTGACAATACCGCCAAAGGAATTTTTGCAACAACCCTCGTCTATGGTATTGCTATCCTGATCATTAAAGTTTTTATTTGATCAACTGCATTACTACTATTTGACTTCTCTTGCGACGCTCCTTTCGTCTTCATATCGCTATTCAGCAATATCAGTAAGGTTCCGTTTCAGAATATTTTATTCAAAATTGGCCACGGGAACACGTTGCCACGGAAATACACGGAGAAATCACTCTGTGAATGGATGTGTGCATTGTGTGCTTATTTGGTCAAATGATCCTTATTGTTCACTTCTATAAGTTTTTTGAACCACATAAGAACATAAGACACATTAGAAAACACATAACCTATGGGTCAACCTATGTCTCTATGTTCCTATGTGGTTCAATATTTTCAAAATGGGGACGCTTCGCTCTATTCTTGCATTTATCCCTATTCAGCATTTAATGTATTTTGCGCCCAGCAATGAAGTATTATATCATCGCAGGTGAAGCAAGTGGAGATCTGCATGGCAGCAATCTTATCAAAGAATTAAAAAAGCTTGATGCCGCGGCCGTTATCCGTTGCTGGGGTGGTGATAAGATGCAACAAGCAGGTGGTGAATTGGTAAAACATTACCGTGATCTTGCCTTCATGGGTTTTTGGGAAGTATTAAAAAACATTTTTACCATCCTTCGCAATCTCAAATTTTGCAAAAAAGATATTGAGGAGTTTCAACCCGATAGTTTGATCCTGATCGATTATCCTGGTTTCAATCTTCGGATCGCTAAGTGGGCAAAACAAAAAAAGTATCGCATCATTTATTATATATCACCGCAGGTCTGGGCCTGGAAAGAGAACCGGGTGAAAATGATGAAAGATACGATCGGCAAAATGATCGTTATCCTTCCCTTTGAAAAAGATTATTTCAAGAATAAATGGAACTGGGAAGTGGAGTATGTGGGACATCCTCTGGTGGAAGTAATTCAGTCGGCAGTGGACAGTCGGCAGTCGGCAATCAGAAGCGGTCAGTCGGCAGTCAACAGTCGGCAGTCAGCAGTCAGCAGTCTACAGTTAGGAAACTCACCACTCATTGCATTACTCCCCGGTAGCAGGAAACAGGAAATCCTCAAGAAACTTCAGGTAATGCTTGAAGTAAGCAAGTCATTTCCAGATT
>JAICPX010000048.1 GCA_025929635.1 Chitinophagaceae bacterium | reverse complement strand
TCCCGGGAGTGTAAAATACCGCAATGCAGCGATCATTGAACCTTATATAAGGGTTGATATTGGTTTTAGTGCATTGTTGCTGGATGCAGATAAATCAAATCGGCGCAGCCACTCTCCTTTCCGCAATTTTGAAAACATTTGGGCAAGCCTTGAGGTCTTCAATCTTATTGATCGACCCAATACAATTTCTTATTTGCTGATCAAAGATTTTGCAAACAACGTTTTTACTCTGCCCAATCGGTTAACTCCGCGATTGGTGAATTTTAAGATCGTTGCGAGGTGGTGATCCAATATTTTCTGGTAATCCGATCGTGTCCAGGCGCTTAATAGCTCTTAATCAGTACCAAGGCCCGGATCCGCGGCTCCGATGTTACACTACCACACTCAATTCGCCGAATTCAAAACTCTTTAGTAAAACCCCGATTTGATCGCCTTTAAGAAACGTTCGCATAATTCTTGTAGCATTATGCCGGCTTTTACCTTTAATTCAACTGAACTAACTGTAACGAACCTTTATGGATGATTTCAAACAACTATCGATGGAAGAGCTTGTAGACGTTCTTGCCCAAAAGACGCAAAAGTTTACACAGCTCCTTGTTGAAAAAAAATTCAATGGAGAATACCAGCAGTGTAAAGAGATGATACAACATCTTCTTGCAGAAATTGAATTGAGAAAAGAGATCTCTGCTTCCGGGGACGAAGCGACAAAATCCACTCCTGCTCCTTAATCCTTTCTTTCGAAATCAAACTGGTGTTGTAGCTGGAACACCTGGGAGGCGATGAGATCACCTAAAGACCTACAGTAAACCCTTCATTGAAGTTCATTGAAGCCAAAACTTTTCGAAACCATATTGTACAACCAAATAGTAATAAAGAACGTTCACTATCGGAAGAGGTCTTCATTTTCGTATTCCATAAAAATGGCTGTGGTGTTCGGTAAATTAAGAATAATCTGTTGCATCGAAAGTGAATTATCTCCACCTGTTCTTGAACCTGTCCCATGTAGTGATACCGATCTTAAACTGTACCGGGTTCCGGAACGTATTGGCAAATGAGCTTACAACATACACGCCAAGCTTAAATCTCGATAAGGGATTTGGCGGCCATTTAAATACCCTTTCAATCCCTGCAAAGAATTCCGTATAAACAAGATTTCTTTCATGTGCAATAAGAAAACCTGTCCCAGCTATTTCCTGTAATCGTAATTTCTTAAAGAAGGGAATCTTATTGATCAATGCTCCATTGAACTCATGGACCAGGTTTCCCTGGTAAAATCTTTTGAATAATGCAAACGTGGAATCAAGTGATTGAAAAGCACGATTTGGATTCAGAAATAAGAGCGGGTCGCCACGCCGTTGAAACTGGTAATCGACAAGGCGAAGATTCTTTGTATTGGGAAAACTACCCGTTTTGACCGTATAATTAGTTACCCCCGCTACACCGAGATTGATCTTCTGTTCAATACCGAATTCGAGATAATCATAGTCTATTTCGCTTTTGAAAATATCGGGAATACCTTTTTTCCACTTCATATAAAAGGTTGGCCACTTTCCCTGCAGGTAAATCTTTTCTTTTGGTTCCCGGATGTACGGTTGTTTGGGTGTATAATATAATTTTATCCCGCTGTAAAAAGCATTATACGGTTCAAACTCTACCGGTTGGTCATTAGCCAGCAAACCACCAAACAAACTATCGGCTTTAGGATTTGTTATATAGTTGCTAACGGAACGTCTCAGCGCAATTTCAAATGAGTTGGAGAGATAGAGGCCATTCAATATTTCCACTTCATGACCGACTTCAAAAAAATTATTCAAATAGATATTGCTTCGCTTCAACATATTCACCCAGGCATCACCTTCGAAGATATAGGCGAAGTCACGACCAAAAGAAAGGGTCAGGTAACCCCTGTTAAAAGGATTGTACTTTCTCCGGATATCAATCCGGCCATTGATATCTCCATTACGAAAACCATAACTCGTCTGTCCTTCAACTGAAATGTCTTTCCTGGAGGGAAAGGTTTTTTTATACGCAGCTTCCAATCGAATGCGACTGCCACCAAACTGTATCGGCTGAAACATTGTTGTGATCGGTGGCAATATCCACATCCTTTCTTTTCTATGATCATTGAATATCTGGCCAAAGAACAGCACTTTAGGCCAGGTGATCTTATTCAGCACTGCATCTACTGAATCAAGATATCTTTCTGATCGCATTACTTTGTACATGCTGTCCTGGTACTGTGTATATAACATTTCCTGTCTTGAAAGAGGCTCGGTCCTTATCCGGTTCCAGAAAGCAGTGTCTTTTTGATAAGCCTCCATGGTTGTTACACTTACTTCCTGTCCGAAATGACCCCTCCGAAAACTCTTATTCAGATCAAACCCCGAATAAGTTGCAGTCGTTTGTCCATACTTTCTTCCGCCTTTTACTTTCACATAATAGTTGAACTGCTGTCTTGTGATCATCCATGCAGTGTCATGTACTTTATCGTAGTGCTGGTATACTTCAAAAAAATCATACTCAGGTAAATGTATTACCGGCAATCTGAATCCTGCACTCAATACAACATGGAGACTATCATCAATCACTAATTCACCTTCAACTGTTGCGTTACTAAGCAACCGCGGTTGTACCGAGATCGTATAAATTCTTCGTTTACCGATACGGTCGATCTTAATGGTTTTAAAACGGTATGCAACAAGGCCACTATAGCTTATTGGCGAAAGGAAAGGAATAGTAGAAAGCGCCGGGGATCTTAGCAGGTTGTTATAGATATTAAAATCAGCTTCCGTGGTTGACAGGTAGAACAAGGCTTCAGTGTCACCATTTTTTCTCACCCCGATTCTTTCTTCCTTCATTTGACCGCTTTCACTTTTATCCAGGCGAAGGGAAATTTCGGAAAGAGATAAGGCGCTATAATCGATCCCAGCAGAATCCGTCCTGGTTTTCTTTTTCTTTGATTCGACCGAATCCTGTTGGGATGCTTTTATATAAATATTGACTGAATAAGAACCTGGCGCGGCCAGTATCTTATCCTTATTGCGTATCACACCTCTTATAACATCTTCCGACCGGTCTTTCAATTTGGCCCTGATCACCACTTCACTTAATTCAGCAGCTTCTTCTTCCATCATTATATTTTCTATCACATCCGCACTGGTCACCTGTACTGTTATAACTTTTGTTTTAAACCCGATCATGCTCGCAATAATGGTGTATTGCCCTCTTTCTAATGAAAATTCATAGCTGCCATCCTCACGGGTAATGAGTCCTGTCTTTAATTCTGCAACTTCTACACTTGCCAGTGCAAGTGGCTCTTTTTTCTGATCTGTTACAAACCCGGAAACTTTATAGCGCTGGGCATTGCCATCAAGGGAATGAAGGAGAAGAACGAATAATAAAACAGACAATACCAAAAACTTCATTAGCAGGGCGTTCAATCTGCAAAATTGCGATTACTACGTCGAATTTCTAACCCCTATTTTGTTATTGAGCATATTTTAACAGGAAATCTTAATCTGGTTTCTTCTTTCTTGTCCAAAATTCATCCGTCCACAGGATCGCTTGCGGGTCGGTGTTGCAGTGGGGGTCATTTGGAAGCTCATTAAAGATCTCGTTCAGTTGTTCAGGAGTCAATACTTGTTCTGCATAATCAAACAACTGTCTTTCCTCAAACCGGATATGATTAGTGATGAATTCGGCGAGTAATTGAAGTGTATTGGCGTTTGGCTCTTTATCAAGAGAGATCACAAGATCACGAATTTGTGCATGTTCTTTGAACATTTGCCTGACCAAAGGGTTATCGGCCGGCAAAAATTTCACCAGTACTTTTTCTTCATCTTTAAAATGTGGCTTGATGTGATTGCTCCAGAACCAGCGGGTGTAGGCAACAATGGTTTCAGGGGAGGTGTCATTAGCGAGTCCCTGCTTAATTTTCCAGGCAAATAATAAACCGTCATGATGTTCGCGGCTGAGTGGGGCGAGTTCTTTACTTCGTTTTATGGGTTTCGTTTCTTCCATGATGTAAAGTTAATGACGCCTTAAGAATGTGGGTTGATATTTTGCAAGCGATGAAATGATATTCGTCAGTTAGTTTGCTTCGTTCTTAATGAATTATTTGTAGTTCTTGGCGGTTCGGCCAGCAATGACGAGGCTCCGGTATGTGGCAAGCTCCCACCCGCAGGGTCTTCCGCATTGCGAGCTGTGCCGGTAAGAATACAATATTCGCACTATTTGAGGCAAACCGAAGCCAACTAAAATTTTCGAAAAAGATCAGGTAAGAACCTAGTGGAGCTTCATATCTAACCCAATAGAATTGTTGTCGTGCAGAAATGCAGATCATCCACCCGATGATCTGAATGCAACAGGTATTTTATGATAGTGCAACAGCACAGTGCAAAAAACCAGCAACAAACAACCAGCAACAAGATTCTTAACAAACTTTGCTGTCTGACAATTTGTTTGCACAGCTGTTAATAAGTACCTTTAGGAAGTAATTGAGATAAGTCTTTATTTTAAATAACAATGGGGTAAGCAATCGTAATAAAAACGATGCTGTGAAAAATCTGGTAGCCACCCTATACCAGCATTAAAGAAAATAAAATAGAAGCGAATTGACAGAAACGATCATCAACCTTGAAACCGTAAACCCTATCGAGTTCTTTGGCGTAAATAACGGCAAGCTCGACATTCTGAAAAAGAAATTTCCTCTCCTCAAGATCTTGTCACGGGGTACCCAGTTAAAACTTAGCGGCTCGCCCGAGCAGGTAACTTCTGCCCGGGAAAAAATTGAACTCATTGTTCAATACCTGGAAAGGAACGGGCACATGAGTGAAAATTATTTCGAACAGATCCTCGGTGGCGATGATGCTGAGACCGTAGATAATTTTATCGATCGCAATCCAAATGATGTATTGGTGTTTGGGCCGAATGGAAAAACTGTTCGTGCAAGAACAGCCAATCAAAAACGCCTGGTGCAGATGGCTGAGAAAAATGATATCGTGTTTGCGATCGGGCCGGCTGGTACCGGTAAAACATACACTGCAGTTGCGTTGGCGGTTCGTGCATTAAAGAATAAAAATGTAAAGAAGATCATTTTGACTCGTCCTGCCGTGGAAGCAGGTGAGAACCTTGGTTTTCTTCCCGGTGACCTGAAAGAAAAGATCGATCCCTACCTGCGTCCCTTATATGATGCACTCGATGATATGATACCAGCCGACAAGCTTGGCTATTACATGAGCACAAGAACGATCGAGATCGCCCCGCTGGCTTATATGCGCGGTCGCACGCTTGATAATGCATTCATCATTTTGGATGAAGCGCAGAACTCAACCGATCTGCAATTGAAAATGTTCCTGACACGTATTGGTGCCAATGCAAAAGCCATCATTACCGGTGACATCACACAAGTTGACCTTCCCAGAAACCAACGTAGCGGTTTGCAAAAAGCGTCCCGTATTTTAAAAAACATTGATGGTATTGCTCATATTGAATTGGATGAGGAAGATGTGGTACGTCACCGCCTGGTAAAACAAATATTGAGAGCCTACGATAAAGAAAGAAAGGAAGAAGAGAAGAGAGAAGGCCTTCACGATTCCCCAAGGCGCGGTAGCAACGACTCACATAGCTAGTTCAGCCAACAGTGTAATGATTTTTCATTATGTAGCCAGCAGTGGTAATTCTGCTGAACGTTCCTTGCGACGCTCCGTTCAACGTTCATTTCACTATTCAGCAATTAGCGTCGCAGCGTACCCTGGGTTTGACGAAGGGTCGATCCGAAAGAGCCCTTTTGAGGCACTCTTGTACTGCATTAATTCTATTCAGCATAGTTGACCTCGCCCTCCACCTCCCTCTTCATCCGGAGAGGAGCATGCTTTATACTTTAATAAATTAATCAACTTCCACATCAGCTTCAATTCTCTATTCTGCATTATTGCAACACTTCAGGTTAATAGTTAATTCAAAATAAGCCGGGGTTATGTGCAGATGGCCTTCTCCGTTGGAGGATGGGGCCGCTATTTTTTGTACATTGCATCGATGAAAAACTTTCTCCCATTGACTGCACTGCTACTTCTATTTGCCTGCAACGATTCTGCCAAAAAAGAAACTGAGATTCCTGCTAAACCAGAAAACGGGATGGAAGCGGCATCACAATTTATCCGGGCGGCGCTGGACGGTGATTACACTAAGGCAAGAACATTTCTTATCAATGATTCGACGAATAAACAAACCATGGATACCTACGAGAACTATTATAAAAACAACATAACACCCGACCAGAAGTAAGCCTTTAAAACAGCCAGTATTCGTTTTTTCGAGCCCCGCCAGTTAAATGATTCTGTTACGATCGTTCATTACTCGAACTCTTACAGTAATACACCCGATTCATTAAAAGTGATCAGGATAAACGGACAATGGTTCATTGACCTGAGTTTCAGGTTTCAATCAAAAGATTCAATACCAGAATGATCAAAAGTTACCTGATAGTCGGATTGGGCGGAGCTGCCGGCAGCATGTTAAGATATGGAATACAGCGGTTGTTGAGCATCCAAAATGCCGGTGCATTTCCAACAGGAACATTGCTGGTAAATATTTCAGGTTGTTTTCTAATCGGGGTATTGTGGGGCATCGTGAGTCGTTCACTTTCCTGGAGTGAAGAAATGAAACTGTTATTGATGACGGGATTTTGCGGAGGCTTTACAACATTTTCTGCTTTTACATTAGAAGGCATTGGTCTGTTAAAGGAAAGCAAGACATCGTTATTTATAATTTATCTAACCGCCAGTGTTTTGGGCGGGTTGCTGGTAACATTCATCGGAATTCGCATAGCAAAATAATTTTTATGCTAACTGTTTATCACCCCTGGCATGGCGTCCACTACGGCAAACAGGCCCCGCACATTGTAAATGCCGTCATCGAAATACCCCAGGGCAGCCGTGCTAAATATGAGGTGGATAAAGAAACAGGGTTGTTAAAATTAGATCGTGTCATTTACTCTTCGTTTCATTACCCGATCAATTATGGTTTCATTCCGCAAACGCTGGGGCAGGACGGCGACCCGCTTGACATCCTTGTTTTTTGTTCTCAATCGATCCAATCATTATGTCTTGTTGAAGCAAAAGTAATCGGTAACATGCAAATGATCGACCAGGGACAAATGGATGATAAGATCATTGCCGTAGCGGCAAAAGATCCTTCGGTGAATCACCTCAAAAACGTGGAAGAGCTGCCGCCGCATTTTATTGCTGAATTGAGAAACTATTTTGAGCAATATAAAGTGCTGGAAAATAAAAAAGTGGTCATTGATAATTTCCAGGATAAGGACACCGCCATTAAAATAATTGATGATGCAATTGTTTTTTACAAAAGATCCTTTAAAACAAGAAGTGGAGAATAAGTTGATACCTGTTAATCAAAATACCAAACAACAAATGACAATACAAATTGTTTTAACCGTAATAATCATTGGGGTGGCAGCCGGTATGTTAAGCGGGTTGGTTGGCGTTGGCGGCGGCATCATTATGGTACCGGCATTAGTATTCTTCCTGAGCTATAACCAGCACCAGGCACAGGGGACATCGCTGGGAGTGCTTACGCTTCCTGTTGTTATCGTTGCCTCGTTGTATTATTATCATCAATGTAAAAAAATGGGCACGCCGATGGACCTTGGGGTGATCGGGCTGTTGGCAGTTGGTTTTATTGTGGGTGCTTATTTCGGAAGCAAGCTCGCGATATCATTGCCTACTGATACCCTGAAAAAGATATTTGCCATTGTACTTTTTTATACCGCTTTCAAAATGCTGGGCTGGGATACATTCCTTATAAAATGGATAAGAGGAATTTTTTGATGAGAAAGATATTCATCTTCCTTTTTATCGCTAGGCCCGGGACCAGGTACTTGCTATTGCTGAATTTTGAATTAAATGGATGAGTTCGAAAATAGGCTTGTGAAAATTGAACTTTCCCGCATCATAGAAAATGAAATTAGCTATTTTCAGATCGTGAACCCAAAGCTCCACAAACATATCAGCGACCAGGAATTGCTCGAGCGGTTCTATACAGATCGTGATAACCAGTGGCTGGGCATCCTGCTGGAACGATATACGCTGCTATTGCTGGGTGTCTGTATGAAGTATCTGAAAAATGAAGAACAGGCAAAAGATTGTGTGCAGCAGATATTTTTGAAAGCCATCACCGAACTACAAAAATACCGCGTTGAATATTTTAAAAGCTGGGTATACATGGTGGCAAAGAACTATTGCCTCATGCAATTAAGAGATAAACCGGCAAAAATCACTGTTGAAGTGAAGGAAACAATCGCTGCACAAAGCGAAGAACCTGACAAAGAAGAACTATTGATGAACGAAAAGACCTACGATTATTTAAGTGAAGCCTTGAAAGAACTTAATGCCGACCAGCAACTATGTGTAACTTTGTTTTATATCGAAAAGAAAAGTTACCAGCAGATAGCTGAGCAGACTGGCTACACAATGATGCAGGTCAAGAGCCACATCCAAAATGGAAAACGCAACATGAGGATCATAATAGAAAAGAAATTAAAAGAACATACCTAATAATTAATAGTTATTAATTGGGAATTATTAAAATGTCAGACAAGTTAAAAGATATATTATCTCATTTATCAACAGAAGTTGACCAGGAAACGCTGCTCAAATACCTGGAAGGGCGGCTGTCTGATGAACAACGACATGAGATAGAAAAAAAGATGCTGGGTTCTGATTTTACCGATGATGCCATGGAAGGCTTGCAGGAAATAAAAAACAAACAAAGAATTTCATCACTTGTGGATCAATTGAATCGCGATCTTCATAACAAACTTGAAAAGAAAAAAAAGCGAATAGAAAAACTCCGTTTCAAGGATCAGCCCTGGCTTTATATAGCGATCATAATAATTCTCCTGCTTATCGTTTTAAGCTATTTCGTTATCTATCGGATGCTGCAAAATAAATAACCATGCTATTTTTCCATAGCAACGGGGTGTCTTTCATTTCTCAATGTCATCCATGCCACCACGATGCTCCCCAACATAAATATTGCTCCGAGCAAAAATGATGCACCCGGAAAATGAACAGGTGCCGTGGTGGTAAAATAGGTAAACAAATTATTCATTATGAGAGGACCCAATATTGTTGTAAGACTCATGAGGCTGGTGAGCGCTCCTTGCAGTTCACCTTGTTCATTGGGGGGAACATGACCGGCAAGTACTGACTGCAAAGATGGCCCGGCAATCCCACCCAAACAATAAGGAATAAGAAAAGCGAACATCATCCAGCTCTCTGTCGCAAATGCAAATAAGACAAGCCCGATCGTATACAATGCTAACCCTAAATAAATACTTCTTTCATCACCAAGCCTGGGATTAACAACTCTTGTTAATCCTGCCTGCACTAATCCAACCAATAAACCTACAACGGCCAGGGAGATTCCAACTAGTTTTTCAGTCCACTGAAAGCGGTAGATGGTAAAAAAATTCCAGTTAGCCTGTACAGATTGCGCGGCCATATAAATAAGAAAAAATGAAAAGGCCAGCTTTCCGAGTACAGGATATCTTTTGAACAACAGCAAAGAACCAAATGGGTTAGCCCTTTTCCAATGAAATTCCCTGCGGTGTTCTTTGCTTAACGACTCGGGTAAAACAAAATAACCATACAATGTATTCAGTAAACAAAGTAGGGCTGCCGCATAGAAAGGAGCTCTTACCCCCCATCCTGCTAACAAACCACCTAATGCCGGGCCGATGATAAACCCAAGTCCGAATGCGGCACCGATCATTCCAAAATTTTTTGCCCTTGTTTCAGCTGTACTGATATCTGCTATATATGCTGAGGCTGTCGTAAAGCTTGCCCCTGTAATACCTGCGATTATACGTCCAATGAATAACCAACCATATGTGGGCGCTAAGGCAAGAAAGAGATAATCGATCCCGAACCCGATCAGTGAACCAAGCAATACTGGTCTTCTTCCAAACTTATCACTGAGGTTGCCAATAACGGGTGCAAACACGAATTGAGTAATCGCATAAGCCGATATTAACCATGCGCCGTATGAACTTGCTTCGTTAACCGGGATGTTCTTAAGTTGTGAAATAAGCCCGGGCATTACAGGAATAATAAGACCCCAGCCCATAACATCGATCAATAGAGTAATAAAAATGAAGCTAATTGCAGCCGTTCTTGGTTGGGTCATTTTTATTTTTTGATCACCAAAGTTGCAGAACCTCAGCAACATAAAAAAGCATCACAACCTTCTTGTCAAAACAGGCACTATTATTGGTTTTAATGACCGCGTCGGTTTTGAGTAGTAATTTTTCAAAGAAATTTTAATTCGATTTTAACAGGTTAGTAAAAAAACATCAGTGATAATCACGCCGTTACTTTATTCACAGTGTATTTACTAATGCATTTTTCTATGTCATCCGAGGAGTGGTTTCTATTTTTGATCCGTTCGATTAATCTCCTATGAAACTACTGTTCCGGTAAATGAAAAGCCATAACAACCGTACCCCCGGAAATACCTGAATTACCCTTGATCCTCCTGTGAAGTGACCACAATCCAAACCTTGGGTCGGCATTGTTTTATTAAAATCTAAAACGATGTTGAACTTAAAAAACAAAACAGGATCTTTAATCGTTGTTTTCTTCCTGACTGTATTCAGCTCAAAAGCTGGATATATTCCAAACACTGAAGAGAATAAAGTGGGCCATGATACAACAGCAGTTATAGTAAATATGGATGATCGCGCTATACCTGAATTTCCCTTGCATTCTTCCATGGAAGGCTTTGTGACCGATTATACCAGGAGTCATGATGAGTTGTTTGAAAAGCTAAAAACTACAAAAAGCAACTATTTCACAACGATAGACAAGATCTTCCTGCAACGTAATATCCCGGTTGAATTAAAATACCTGGCCATAGTTGAATCTAAATTAAAAACAAATGCCAGATCATCTGTGGGCGCCGTAGGCGTATGGCAGTTCATGCCGGGCACTGCAAAAACTTTTGGCTTAAAGATCACAGAGAAATATGACGAAAGACAACATCTTTGGAAAAGTACTGTAGCTGCTGCCAAATACATTGAATACCTGTACGAGTTTTTTGAAGATTGGTTACTGGTAGTCGCTTCGTACAACAGCGGGCCCGCTCCTGTCTTGAATGCGATAAAAAAATCCGGAAGCAAAAGCTTTTGGAAGCTTCAATACTTTCTTCCAAAAGAAACAAGACTTCATGTAAAAAGATTTATTGCAACCCACTATTATTTTGAAGGCAAAGGAAGCCTGGTAACACTCGGCAAATCCGAAACGGATAAGTATTTAAAAGAAGTGGAAGAATTTAATGAGAAGCAGCTACCTGCGGATGAACAAAAGGAAGAAGACGACACGTCGAATACATTCATGACTCAACTCGTGGCAGTAATGATCAATGAGAAAGAGATAAAGCTGACCTTAAAAAAATAAAGCAATCTGAATGATCTCCGAAACAATCTATATTGCACTGCTTGTCGCAACCGATGTTAATGTAGTCTTCTCTCCCAGTTGACGCCGGCTAAATTAATCATGGTTGGGTCGGGTTTAGTGAATTAAACCCAGATCCGGAACTACGCAAATGAGGCTGCCGTTATCAGCAAGCCAAAAACAATTACTGCCATCGATATTACCACTGATGTGAAGTATTCAAGCCTGTTTAAATAACCAGTTTGTTGTATAACCGGTTTTGATAAAATCCTTACATTTAATGTCCCCAAAACAGGACCAAAATGAGGAGGCTGTTCTTTATTGCAATTTTACTTTTATTCGTTTCATCCAGATCTGCTGCCCAATTAAGATTGCCAGCCATCATTTCTTCCGGTATGGTATTGCAGCAAAATGATTCAGCAACATTATGGGGCTGGGGTAACCCGAACGAAAGAATTGCAATAACGACAAGCTGGAATGGAAAAACTGATACGGTTGCTGTGAATAATCGTGCGAACTGGAAAATAAAAGTAAAAACACCTGTGGCCGGCGGTCCTTATACAATTACATTAAAAGGAAGGAACACGATCACATTGAATGATATAATGATCGGTGAAGTTTGGGTTTGTTCAGGACAATCAAATATGGAATGGAACTATTGGAATGGCCTGCAGGATATAAAGGATGAATTGCCAACTTGCTATAATGCCAATATACGGTTCTTCCAAATTCCAAAAACAACCGCTAACCACCCCCAGGACGATGTGAAGGCCGAATGGAAAATCTGTGATTCGAACTCACTAAAATCATTCAGTGCCGTCGGCTATTTTTTTGGAAAGAAATTAAATAAAGAGCTCAATGTTCCCGTGGGTTTGATCAATGCCAGCTGGGGCGGTACACCCGCGGAAGTATGGACGCCGGAATCGATCTTTGATAATGATGAAGAACTTCGATTATCGGCGGCTCGTTTGCAAAGCTTTCGCTGGTGGCCCAATCATGACGGGCTCTGTTATAATGCCATGATAGACCCGATCACTAAATTCAATATCGCAGGGACAATCTGGTACCAGGGAGAAAGCAACATAATGAATAATGATACCTATCACAAACTTTTTACAACCATGATAAGATCGTGGCGTGAAGCTTGGAAAAAAGATTTTCCTTTTTATTATGTCCAGATCGCTCCATTTAAATACGGCACCAATAATGCCGGCGCATTGATACAGGAGGCACAAACAAAAGCCATGAATTTTCCAAATACGGGTATGGTTGTTATAACGGATCTCGTCGAGAGCACCGAGGAACTTCATCCCAAAAACAAACATGATGTAGGAGTAAGACTGGCAAACTGGGCGCTGGCAGAAACATATAAACAAAAAGGGATTGTTTACAAGAGTCCTGTGTACAAAAGCAAAACAACTAACGGAAATAAGATCTCATTAAGCTTTGATAATGTACCAAAAGGTTTTCGGGAGAATGAATCGATCGCCGGGTTTTCAATTTTTGACATGAAAACAGAACAATGGTACGATGCAAAGGCAAAAATTGAAAAAGATAAAATAGTAGTCTGGAGCGATAAAGCTGCATCACCTGCACAGGTTCGTTACGCATTTGGAAATACGATCATTGGAAATGTTCTCAGCAAAGAAGGATTACCGCTTTGTCCATTCAGGACTGATAATTGGGACGTTGATCAAAGTCCTGTCAAATAAAAAACCCTGCATCCATGATACAGGGTTTGAATATTGGCAACTATTTTCTATTGACCAGGTGGAGGTAACAAAGCTGCCTCCGGTATAACATTTTTAACGGCTTTCGTTGTCTTCAGATAAGCAAATATCGCCTTCAGTTCATCGTCATGCATTTCGGTTACCGGCATCATCGACATAGGCGGCATAAGTGGCCGGGTATTGTCAAGTCCCATCCATTTTTTCTCTTTAAGGCATTTTATGAATTGTGCTTCCGTCCAGGCGCCAATACCTGTGGAGTCTGACGTAAGGTTTGCGGCATAGGTAGTTCCCCATGGACCCGTCCAGGCGGTAAATGTCTGAGTAACGATGAGACCTTTTTTAGCAGCTTCTTTTGCGTCAAAATCAGGAGGAGGCGATGCAGTGGGATGACCCGAGAGCATCAGGGTCATGTCATTCTCTGGTCCATGAGCTCCCATCTTCTTGGGAGTATGGCAATCATTGCAACCACCGACTGTAACAAGACGCTCGCCCCATTTTACCTGGCTGTCAAAGCCTCCATACTGGGCTACGGGTTTGATATCATCAGTGTCAGTTTTCTTTTCATCTGAACATTGAGTAAAAAGAAAAAGAGCAGCAATAAACATAGTAGCAACAATCGAGATTCGTTTCATAAAAGTTGATTTTGGTTTACATATTAATGACAAAAGCTACGCAAATATTTTTGATTGCAAAAACGAATGTTGTAAACGCATTGTGGGAAATGAATGTCATAAGAGTCATATTCGTCATATGAGCCATAATGTTGAAATCGCTTTAAAAGAAATGCGACTTATTTGACCTGTATGGCCTGTATGACTACCACCGACCTGTAAACATCTTCAAAATAAAAGGAGATATTAACAGTCTAATTCGTATCTTCGCAATTCAAATTTGAGTTCTCAGTTTTTGGTAAGTGATATTTTCTGCTAAGCGTCTCTGCTAAATAGTTAATCTTCCGCCTCTTTCTGTATCTCAGATCATTTTTAAATTAAAAGTAAAGTAAATGAACATTTATGTTTCGAATTTAAGTTTCAACGTACAGGATGAAGACTTAAAAAGTTATTTCGCTGATTATGGCGAAGTATCATCAGCAAAAGTTATTAACGACAAAGAAACCGGCCGTAGTCGCGGATTTGGTTTTGTTGAAATGCCGGATGATTCAGCCGCTCAAAAAGCAATTACTGAATTGGATGGCGCAACTGTAGATGGCCGTGCCATTAAAGTGAACATTGCAAAACCTCGTGAAGAGAGAAGCAGCAACAACAGTCGTCGCTCATTTACCAGCAACCGCTGGTAATATGAAAATGGCTTAAAATGAAAAGTCTCCCGATACATCAGGAGACTTTTATTATGCTCTTTTCTTTGCTGCTGTTTTTTTCTTTGGCTTCTTTAAAGCATGATCAATTGCCTTGCTCAGGTTTTCAAATGTTGGTTTTAGTGTAACCATTTCATCGTTTACAAAGAAAACCGGGGGCTCTTTTACCCCTCTTTCCAACCCCTCTTTGATATCATCCTGCACCTGCCAGCCAAAAGTACCATTGACCAGGTTATCCAAAAAGTTCTTATCACTGATTCCCGCTTCTTTACTATAGAGTTTCAAACTCGTTGTTCCAAGATTTCTGCGGTTATTAAATAAGATATTATGCATCTCCCAAAACTTACCAGTTTGCCCTGCGGCTACGGCGGATTCACTCGCCTTTAAACTGCGCTGGTGAATTTTTGTAAGAGGAAAGTGACGGAACTGGAAACGTATCCTTCCATCATACTTTTCTAATATTTGCTTGACTACTTCATTTGCTTTTGCGCATTCTTCACTCTCATATTCTCCCCATTCCATCAGCGTAACAGGTGCTTTCTCATTCCCTACCCACATTTCCGTCGGTTTAATGATAATCAGGGGCTCTTTTTGTGCTGGCATTTCGATTTACTCCTTGTCCGGATCTTGCCGGATTTTATAATGTTGATTTTTTTTCTTTTGGTTTAGTTGAAAGTTTGCCATTTTCCTCGTTCATGAAAACGACCGTATTGTCAAAAACATCCACTAAAACCGGTCTTGATTTATCAATATCGCCGGCCAATATACGTCTACTCAGCGTATTGACAATTTCCTTTTGAATTAATCGCTTTAAAGGCCGTGCACCAAATTGAGGATCAAAGCCTTGCTCAGCCAAAAATTCTAGCAAATAATCATTGAAAATGAGCTGAATGCCACTTTGTGCTACCAATTTTTTCAGGTTTTCAAGCTGGATCTTCACAATGCCCAGGATCTCTTTTTTCAGCAATGGCTGGAACATGATGATCTCATCCACCCTGTTCAAAAATTCAGGACGGATGGTCTGCCGCAATAATGCCATTACTTCAAGCTTTGCCTTTTCAGTTGCCTCCTCAACATTCTTTTCATTTACATTTTCAAAAGCTTCCTGGATTATATGGCTACCAATGTTACTTGTCATAATAATGATCGTGTTTTTGAAATTCACTACACGACCTTTATTATCTGTTAATCTTCCGTCATCTAATACCTGCAGCAAAACATTCCACACATCAGGATGAGCTTTTTCAATTTCGTCGAGCAGGACAACACTGTATGGCTTTCTTCTCACGGCTTCCGTAAGCTGACCACCTTCATCATAACCGACATATCCCGGCGGTGCACCAACCAGACGTGACACTGTATGTTTCTCCTGGTATTCACTCATATCTATTCTTGTCATCATACCTTCATCATCAAACAGGTATTCTGCCAGCGCTTTCGCTAATTCAGTCTTACCCACACCCGTTGTACCAAGAAAGATGAAAGAACCAATAGGTTTTTTAGGATCCTGTAATCCTGCCCGGCTTCTACGCACGGCATCTGACAAAGCATGAATTGCTTCTTCCTGTCCGGCTACGCGTTTACTAAGTTCATCTTCAAGATTCAATAGTTTCTCTCTTTCGCTTTGAAGCATTTTAGAAACTGGAATGCCCGTCCACTTCGCTACAACCTCAGCAATGTCTTCGCTGTCAACTTCCTCTTTCAGCAGCGATTGTTCACCCTGCATTTCCTTCATGGCAGTATTCAGCTCAGCAAGTT
>JAICPX010000109.1 GCA_025929635.1 Chitinophagaceae bacterium | reverse complement strand
TTTCATAATCCTACCTGTGCCGTTTACCAAAATGTAATAGCTAAAGCGGTGATGGATAAGGATGAGATAAAGCAATACCTTATTGATCAATTGACAGGCGCGGTTCGCTGGACCCAGAGTATAGAGGCCATGATCGCTGACGGAGCTTCAAAATTTACTGAAGTTGGACCGGGAAAAGTATTACAGGGATTGATATTAAAAATTGACAAAACAAGAGAAGTGAATGGTGTGAGTTAGAAATTATTCTATCTTTATGGAGCAAGCCGTTCCGCCTCCGGGGGATCGGCTTTTTTATTCGCAGTTTTACTATTTGCCGGTATTAGGGACTAACCTAACTTGATAACGCTAAAACAAAGGCTATGAGAACAATTGTACTCCTTGCGTTTGCGTCATTATTATTTTTTCAAACAAATGGCCAGGATCGCAATCGATGCGCATCACACGAAGCTGTAAAGCAACAGATGGCTATAGATCCTGTTTATGCTAAAAAGGTTGAACAGCTTTTAAAGAATAAAGGCAATTACTCAAGAAGCGATAAAAAAGGACCTCCTGCTCAACAAAGATCAATCACCATCCCTGTGGTGGTTCATGTGCTATACAATTCTGCAGAACAGAATATCTCAGATGCGCAGGTGCAATCGCAGATCGACGTTTTAAATGAAGACTTCGGCGCTACAAACGATGATTATAATAATTATGAGGCTGGCTACAGGTCGGTAAAGGGGGATATGGATATCCAGTATTGCCTTGTGCAGATAATACGCAAACAAACAAAACATAAATCTTTTGGATTTAATGACAATATGAAATACACGCAAAAGGGAGGATCAGATGCAATAGACCCGATGCATATGCTGAATATTTGGGTGTGCGATCTTGGCAACAAATTGCTGGGCTTTGCATATTATCCTGGCATCACCCCCGAAAAGTTTGGTGTAGTATGTCATACAAATGCATTTGGAAGAGGGGAGGGGTATAACCTGTTTGCCGAATATTCCCTTGGCCGCACAACTACTCATGAAGTAGGACATTGCTTTGGACTTGTACATATTTGGGGCGACAGAACTTGCGGCAGTGACGAGGTTGATGATACACCATTGCACGATTCTCCAAATTTTGGCTGTCCGGAGGAAGGTCATCTAAGCACGTGTACAGGCACACCATTGGAAATGTGGATGAATTATATGGATTACACTGATGACAGGTGTATGTATTTCTTTAGCGATGGCCAGGTATCAAGAGCAAGTTTCTTTATCGACAGCGATCCGCAATTGACCAGCATAATAAATTCTTCCTGTGGTACAGCCCGTCGAACTAATGATGATATTACCAATGTTTCAAATAGCAATGTGAATTCATCAAGAACCATACTTACTAACGATCTTATAATATACCCGACAATCACAGCTGGTCAGCTTACTTTATCATTTAGTAAAACCACAGTAGCGAAGGCGGAGATAAATATCTATAGCCAGGCAGGTTCATTGATGATGAAGAAGCAAATAGCTGGTAAAACAGTTGATCAGCTCGATGTAAGCCGTCTTACAAATGGTATTTATTTTATTGAGGTTAGCCAGGGAATTAGCAGGCAAACCCGAAAATTTGTTGTTCAGCACTGAGAGTAACAACTAGAGACATCCTCCCGATTTTTCGGGAGGATTTTTTTAGAAATAAATGCTGCAATTCAACCATTCGTCATCGAACTTTGCATCATAATATTTCTTATAGAAATTGATCGCAGGCTCATTCCAATCAAGCACCTGCCACATGATGCCGCTGAATTTTTTTTCTTTGGCTTCTTCGATCAACCTGTCCATTAGTAATTTACCAATTCCTTTTCCTCTTGCTTTTTCCGTTACAATTATATCTTCCAAATACATTCTTTGACCTTTCCAGGTTGAATAGCGGATGTAATAGAGGGCAAAAGCCAGAATCGCCTCACCCCGACCCTCCCCTGGCGGAGAGGGGGGATTGGTCGCCGGTTTCTCGGTAGTCGCAACGAAGCCCCACCAAACAGGATTATCCCCAAAGCCACTTTCCGTAAAATGCTCTAATGAGACCGTTACTTCATCTGGCGCCTTTTCATAAACCGCCAACTCTTTTATTAATTCTAATAAGCGAGGGCAATCTTCTTTCGTTGCCCTCCTGATGTTTATTGCCATGAATAATCAATAATTAATAATTAATAATCATTTTTTCCAACCCGGCCCTTTCACAAATCTCCCTGGCTTTGCGCCAGTATGTTCACCATCCTTCAATACCTGCACACCATTTACAAAAACATGGATCATTCCTTCGGAATATTGATGTGGTTTCTCGAAAGTTGCATTGTCTTTGACCTTTGCCGGATCAAAAATCACTATGTCAGCATAGTTGCCCGGTTTTAATTCACCACGTTTCTTAAGTTTCAGATTAGTAGCCGGGAGTTTGCTCAGTTTCCGGATCGCTTCCTGTAATGAAATTATTTTTTCATCCCTAACATATTTCCCAAGTACCCTTGCAAAATTCCCATACGCTCTGGGGTGCGGATTGAATCTCAAAAAAACTCCTGCCGGTTCATAAGAACCTTCATCGCTGCCAAAACTCAGCCAGGGAATCGCAATTTGTTTTTTTACATTGTTCTCATCCATTAAGAAGTAAATACATTCAACTCTTGTGCTGTCCTGTACGATCAGGTCCATTGCCGTTTCTTCCGGTGTTTTGCCGCGAAGCTTCGCTACTGCCGCCAATGATCTACCAATATATTTTTTAAGACTGTCCTGTTTGAATCCCACAACAAGGATATTTTCAGGAGTACCGACCGCATAATAGAAATTTTCCCATTTATCGGTTTTTGAATTCATTTCATTTTTTAATTGCTGACGAATCGCCGGATCCTGCAATCGTTCACGCAGTTTTCCAAAACCACCATCCTGTAATGCAGGTGGCATGGTAGCTGTAAGCCCTGTTCCACCGGCAATGTATGTGTACATGTCAGCGGTTATATCTAATCCATCGGCCCTTGCTCTTTCCACCCTTCTTATCACACTATCCATTTTACTCCAGTTATCTTTTCCTGCTGCTTTTAAGTGATAGATCTCTGCATGGATATTTGCTTCTTTTGCAATGGTGATAAGTTCTTCGACTGCTTCATGAAGCTTGCTTCCTTCACTCCGCATATGACTGATATATGAACCTCCATAGTTGGATGCTTCTTTACACAATTCAATGAGCTCTTCAGTTTTTGCAAAAAAAGCCGGCGGATAGATCAGCGAAGTGCCCACACCTAATGCACCTTCTTCCATGGCCTGGCGAACAAGCAACTTCATTGCGTCAAGTTCGGCAGCAGTGGGTTCCCGGTTGTCTTCACCAATCACATGATCTCTTATTGTGGTGGCCCCGACAAAGGAAGCAACATTACAACTCACGCCATTCTTTTCTAAAAAGCTCAAATACTCACCCAATGTATTCCACCCGATCTTGTATTTGATGTCACCCTGTGCTTTTTGCTCTCTCTCTTTCATTGATGGACTCAATGGTCCCATACTCCAACCTTCGCCCATCACTTCTAATGTTACACCTTGTCTTATATCACTTTGACTTCTGCCATCTTCAATTAATGATTGTGTTGCCCAGCTCAACATATTGATAAACCCGGGCGCCACGGCATTTCCTTTTGCATCAATATCATTTTTTGCAGACGCTTTTGACAGATCACCGATAAAGGCAATTGTATCTGCGATGATCCCAATATCAGCTTTGTAGGGTTCACCACCATTGCCATCATAGATCATTCCATTGCGAATGATCGTATCATAGAGTTGGCTTTCTTGTTTGCATGAAACAAAAAACAATAATAGTAATGCTGCAAAACCAATGAATGTTTTTTTCATTATAAATCATTTAAATCCGGTAAATCATGGTTTCTTTTTCGCGGTAAAATTCCCATTTGGCTGAACAAAAGTCAGGCTTACTACTTTGTTTTGTTCGACTTCAAATTTTACACTATACCCTTTTGCAATTTTCAGATCGAACTCATCTTTTTTTGCCGGGACCAATTCATAATCTGTTTGGCCAGGAATAAAAACCATCAACGTTTTATCACCTTTGATATAGACTTTGACATTTGTTCCAGTGAGGTCATAGTCGCCAACATACTTTTCAAGTTCTGTTTTTGCTACGGCCGGTGCTAATCTTTCAAATAAAATATCTTTTACAGTCGGTTCCATTTGTATTTACAGTGATGCAATATTCCCATTTTCGTCTGTATTAAAACGGATCTTTGGTGCAGTCTTGGGATTTTCGGTTTCCTCCGTCGAACGAATGCGGAAAATGTCATAGTGATAATGCTCCAGGTAACTCCTGGTTCGTTTACCCGCTTCATTGTAGTCAACCCATGATGTATCTTTTTCCCTGAATATTTTTATAACACCATAGCCTTTGTTTTCGAATTCACCATCGTAAGCTTCTAAATCATGCGAATATTTTGTACCGGGTTTACGATTGATGCTGTCGGTATTCGGCGTCAATTTCGCTGCAAGATCCGCTTTTAATTTATCGGCCAGAGCTGTTTTACCCCATGGGCGATAAGAAAGTTTCAGCATCCTGTCTGCAATAAAGTTGCGGATACTGGTGGTAGGTGTACTTTGGTTAGTTACTACAAAGATGCCGATACTGTCGGATGGAAAGAAAGAAGTTGAGGTAATGAAACCATCAATACCACCACTGTGCTCAACGCGATAATGACCGCGATAACTACTCATACCCCAGGCCAATCCATACCCACTCATATGCAGATCCGGGTTTTCGGTACCGGGTAAGCCACCGCCGGGTGATATTTGTGCAGTGATGGCATCAGAACGATAGCCTGGAGGAATGATTTCTTTTCCTTTAAATTTTCCATCATTGATCCAGGTGATAAGCCAGTTGGCCATATCCTTTGCACAACTATTTATTGAACCTGCAGGACCAATCGCATCGATGTTTCGATAGGGAATTGCCTTGATCTTATTGTCAGCAGATGAGTAGGCAAGTGAACGATCTGGTGATTTTTCCATATCAATTACCGACATGTTGGTACTGTTCATGGCAAGCGGTTTGAATATTCTTTCACGCATGTTCTCCTCCCAACTTTTGCCCGTAATTTTTTCGGTCACGATCCCCTGGGCCAGGAACATGAAATTATTGTACTGGTATTTTTCTCTCAACTCAAATGTTGGTTCCTGGTATCGTACACGTTCAAGCAATTCATTTCGATTTGCCGTAGCACCATACCATGAATAGTCATGACGGGGTAAACCCGTGCGATGGCACATCATATCACGCAGCGTCGCGTGTTTATTGGTGTATTCATTTTTAAACACCAATTCGGGCAAATAATCCCTGACCGGTTTGTCGATACTTAGTTTGCCTTCTTTCTCCAGCATACCAAGAAGCGAAGCGGTAAATGCTTTTGTGCAGGAGCCGATAGCAAATAATGTATTTTCGGTCACAGGTAATTTCTTTTCATAATCGCGATAGCCGAAACCGCCGGTATAAATGACTTTGTTTTTTTCAACAACCGCGATCGTAACACCCGGTGCATTCCATTCTTTTAAGATCCTTAATGCAAAAGTGTCCAATCCTTTTAATCTTGGATCGGCTGGCGGTTGAGTGAATGATTTGAATGATAATAGAAATAATAATGAATAAAGGACTCTTCTCATAAACTGATTTTTGGTAAGTATGCTAAGGTAAGAAGACCTGAGTCTTGAGTCTTGAATCTTTTATTTTTTTGCTTAAGACTCAAGATTCAAGACTCAATATTCAATTAAGTGCCTGTTCAAGATCATTCAATATATCTTCAATATTTTCCAGTCCCACACTCATCCGTATCAATCCATCGGTGATCCCGTATTTCTCACGACTTAGTTTCGGTGTGCCGGCATGCGTCATCGATGCAGGATGACAAAGTATACTCTCTGCTGTTCCAAGTGATACTGTCCTGACACACATTTTCAACTTATTCATGAAATCAATGCCGGATTGTAGACCGCCTTTCATTTCATAACTGAGCATACCGCCAGGATGTTTCATTTGTTTCAGCGCCGTTTTGTGGTCAGGATGTGAAGCAAGCCCGGCATAATTTACTTTTGAGATTGCTGAATGCGTACTTAAGAATTCTGCAACCTTCATTGCATTAAAGCAATGACGCTCCATCCTTAGTTCAAGTGTTTTCATTCCTTGTGTTAAAAGAAAAGCATCAAAAGGATTACTGTTCACGCCGAGAATGCGGTAAGTTTTTTTATACTGGTTATTCATTCTTTCCAGGTCTTTGCCCAATAAAACTCCTCCTATCGCAGTACCATGCCCATTTAGAAATTTTGTAGTACTGTGAAAAACAAAATCAACTCCGTATTTAAACGGTTGTTGCAGGCAAGGAGTGGCAAATGTATTATCAACAGCGACGAGTAAATTATTCGCTTTGGCGATCTTTGTTAATTCTTCGAGATCCACGCATTGAATAGTTGGATTGGCCGGAGTTTCTAAATACATCATTTTGAGCTCCGGGTTTGCTTTGATGGCCTCAGATGCTTTATTCAGATCCCTCAGATCTACAATGACCGGTTCTACTCCAAACTGCGGGAGAATTCTTGTTATTAATTCTTCCAGCCCACTGTATAAAGAATAATGAGAAAGTATTTTATCGCCCTTTTTCAGGCTACTGATCATCAATGTTGTCAACGCGGCCATTCCGGAGGCATGAAGGAATGCTTTTAATTGTAAAGGGTTACCACCTGCATCTTTTAATCCAAATGCTTCCAGTGCCGCGATCTTATCTTCTGCCTCAGTAAAATTTGGATTGCCCCAGCGACTATAGATATAACCGTCTTCTTCGCCGCTAAAACGTCGCATGCCTTGTTCTGCTTCATCATAAACGAACGTTGATGAGGCATAAATTGGAGTGACGTGAGCATAAAGGGGATCCTTTTTGTGACCTGCGTGCAACGCAGCAGAGCCAAAACCGGATAGTGGAAAACTTTTGTCCATTTTGAGAATTTTGATCCCGATATTTATCGGGATGGAAATTAAATGCCAAATGTAGATGATTTCAGTTTCCACCGCTCAAACCAAAACGAACCGTTTACCAAGCACCCGGACCATGAAAGATCTTCTTTCTCAAATGGCTGCCTATAATATTTGGGCCAATCAGAAATTGTTGGATTTAATTCTCGCATTGCCTGAAGCAAAACAAAAACAGGAATTACCCAGCAGCTTTAAAAGTTTATACACAACTGTTTTTCACATGTGGGATGCTGAGAGTATCTGGTGGCAACGCATGAAATTGCATGAACGCATTAACAGGCCCAGTGATAATTTTAATTCCTCAATGAAAGATGTTGCCAATGGCTTGTTACAGCAGAACCAGCAATGGCAGGCGTGGGTAAATACGGCGACCGAACCCCTGCTTGATCATGTGTTTCAATACTACAATCAGAAAAAAGAATCCTTTAAACAACCCATCTTTCAAATGCTGCTCCATGTTTTTAATCACGGAACTTATCATCGCGGACAACTGGTGAATATGCTGCGTCAACTAGGGGTTGAAAAAATACCGCAGACAGATTTTATTGTGTGGAGCAGGAAGAAATAAATATCCTCAATCTACCATCTCCGGATCTGAGTCCGCAAAAATATTATAAAACAAAGAAGTTGCCGTAGCCAGTATTCCTATTTTAATGAACAATATCCGGAGATCGTGGGTGAGATTTTTATCCACAAGGAACATCATCAGGAAAAAAGCTACCGCAAAAACAAAAAAGAAAACAATAAAGCGAAGCCAGAAAGGATATCGTTTTTTGTTCATGGGTATTAGATTAAGAAATTAAATTAAGTCAATGTTTTGAATTTTGCTAAGAAAGAAGCGAAAAACATACTGATCTACCGGGAAATTATCATTGCTCCGTCCTGACAACTGCAACGTTCCCGGGTAGATCCACTACCGAATGTTACGAGTCCGAAAAACTTTTCAAATTTATATCTGGTTTTAAGCAGGAAGAAATAATTCGCCGGCTGGTACCAGGATTACGGAAGCTTGAAAAAATTGTAAATTTAATCAAGCCAAACTTCTGCTTTGACAAGGAAAGCCACTATACTATTTTTCCTGGCCTTCAATCTTCAACAGCTGATCACGCAAGCTCAGCTACCCGACTATCATGTGCAATTATTTGATGAACGAAATGGACTGGATACAGATTTAATGTATAAAGTTTTAAAGGATCAGAATGGTTTTTTATGGATACTTTACCGTTATAAATTTCATCGCTTTGACGGGAAAACGGTAAAAGAATTTGAATTTGATGAGCCGATGTATTCTATCGCTTGCGACGATCAAAACAATATATGGGCTGCATCACGTTCCCATTTTTATAAGTACGATGATAAGAAAAAAGGGTTTTTACAAATCCCTCATGATACCACCGGCAATCCCGTTTTAGGGCAGTTTTTGAAGATACCGGGTTATGCGACCATCGCCCATTCAAATAAAGGTTTTTATATCCTTGATGGCGCATCAGGGACATTTAAGAAAATTGTTTCTGGTCCATTAGCGGGGCCAAAAAAACTTGATGTGCTGTCTGCTGATGTCTTTGGCTCAAGAGTTTTTGTTTATGGAAACGATACGATGTATTCGATCGATGTTAAGTCAGGCGATGTGAGGAAATTGCCCGGAGCCACAGATGTAAACGGCGCTCATGCTTTGAATGAGGATACCGTACTTCTTTCTGGTTTCAACAATTATAGTTATTGGTTTGATTTTAAAAACCTTGGTGTAACCAAAATTGATATCGGAAAAGGACTTGGTGGTCCATCTAGTTATTTCTTACGCAGCTATGGGGTACAGCAGCTGAATGCTACGGAATATTTTATTACCAGCATTCATGGATTACTCTTATATAACTCCCAAACGAAGAGGTTCAGAAAGCAACAGTTGTATTTAGAAGGAAAACCGTTAGCTCATGAGGAATTGATCAGCGATTTCATGGTGGATGACCAAAAAAATGTCTGGGCTGTCTATGGTTATGGGCTTATTTATTTCAGAGCGGTTGAAGACCAAATAGGGTTACTGCGTAATGCTGAGATTGATGCAAAGCATTCATGGGATAATAATGTCCGTGGTTTTGCCGAGGATGAAAAAGGCAATTTATGGATGGCGACGTTAAATGGCTTTGCCTACTATGACCTGGAGAATGGTAAGATCACACCCTATCAGCCGGATGTAAATGACAGCAATACCTACAGTTTTCCTTCGATACGTGGCATTGCCTCCGATAATGAATATGTGGTACTGGGCCCTACCAACCGGGGTTTATGGTTATATCATATAAAAACCAAGACTTTTCACAGACCCTTGTTTCAGCAAAATGATACCGGCAAACTACTCAAGGACAAACTTTATAATGACTTTATCGATCATATTTTAAAACTAAAAAGCGGTGATTATATTATCTCAGCCAGGGATGGCTTTTATCACATGAAAAGCAAAACCTTTTTGGTGACTGAAATTCATTTCCCCGGCGAAAATGAAAACGGAAATTTTTCTTACCAGGATAACAGCGATCATATCTGGTTGGTCACCCAAACACGTTTGTATTGTTTTGATCCTGATCTGAAATACCTTTTTCGTGCATTTGATGATCCGGGGAATAACATCGCCTGTATGCTTCAATTGCAGAGCGGAGAATACCTGGTTGGCGGAAGACGAATATACCTGATGAAAAAAAGCATTAATTCCATCGATATAAGTTTGCTTGATCCTTATTTTAACGGTAAACGTGTTTCCGTTTTGTTTCAGGACATGCAAAACAAAATATGGATCGGCACCACCGAGGGCCTGGTGCGGTATGACATGAACAGCCGGAAAGCCGAACCTTTTAATTTTTTTGACAATGTACAGGGAAGCTACTTTAATCCCCGGGCATTTCATCTTACAAGATCAGGAATACTCTTCCTTGGCGGAGGCAAGGGAATCAATTACCTGGTCCCCGAAAAGGTAAGAAGCAGAACCGACAGCCTTAAAGTCACCATCGTAAGATTTACGGTAAATAATATTGAGATGAGTGTTTATAGTGATCCTGGATTCAGGCTAAAACATTTTCAGAATTCTATTGACATTGAATTTACTGCTCCTTACTTCAGAAATGCGAATCACGTACGATACCGGTATCAATTAATGGGGTTTGATGAACAATGGATAGATAACGGCCATAGCAACACCATTCGCTTCACTGCTTTGCCGCCGGGAAATTACCAATTTAAAGTAGCAGCGAGTGTCGACAGCGATCATTGGTTTGAAACTGGCAACCCTGTTTCATTTATTATCAGGTTGCCATTCTGGAAAACCTGGTGGTTTATTTCGTTGGTGTTTGCAACGATCGCACTGGCCGTTTATGCATTGTATAAATATCAATTGAAAAAAAGACTGGAAGTAGAACGCCTTCGCCTCCGGATCTCCCGCGACCTTCATGATGATATTGGATCAACGCTCAGCAGTATCAACATACTGGCCCGTTCATCGCTGGCGAAGGCGCAGGAGGATAACTCAAATTCCTTACTCCTTGAAAAGATCCAGCAACGCAGCCAGAAAACACTCGATGCAATGGATGATCTTATCTGGAATACAAGACCGGAAAATGATTCCCTGGAAAGTCTCATCATTCGTATGCGCGAATATGCGGCGGAGATACTGGAACCGGCAGGCATAGAATTTACATTGAACTGCCCGGTGGCCATTACCAGCATAAAACTCGACATGCAGCAAAAAAGAAATCTTTTCCTGATATTTAAAGAGGCAATAAACAATCTTGCTAAATATTCAAATACCAGGAATGCTTTTATTGATTTTGACTACCACAAGAAATTTTTGCAGATGATTATTATTGATGAAGGCAAAGGATTTACGCTTACATCAATCAAGAAAGGAAACGGTCTTGATAATATGCAGCATCGTGCGGCTGAAATGAATGCACAATTTGAAATTCATTCCGGTCATGGCAAGGGTACGACGATCAGGGTTCATGTACCGGTATAACATGAATATGGGATATCGATCAATTTTTGGAAAAACTAATTTCGGTGCACTCCGATATGACTATCCAC
>JAICPX010000363.1 GCA_025929635.1 Chitinophagaceae bacterium | reverse complement strand
TTATAATCTGATCGGCGATCGCTTATGTGAACTTTTTCCCGATTCACAAACATTGGTGATCCGCACATTTGATCATGAAACAGGAATGGAACATTGGCAATACTCAAAAGAAAAAGGACAACGGCAATATGTGGATCCAAGGCCTTTGAACTGGAATAGTAAGCTGCTTATTCAATCAAAGAAGCCACTTGATATTAAAAAAGATTATGTAGAAACCTCAAAGCAACACGGTGGTTCAGGTGTTACTGCAGGACAGCCGCCTAAGTCAGCTGTATTTGTTCCAATGTTGGTTGGTGATGTGGTAAAAGGATCGGTAAGCCTTCAGAACGTAGATAAGGAAAATGCATTCACTGATTCTGACCTGAGATTATTGACAACGATCACAAACAGTATGAGTGTGGCATTAGAGAATGCAAGGCTATTTGATGAAACCAATCGCTTATTGAAAGAAACAGAACAACGTACTGCCGAGCTTGCCGTTATCAATAGCGTGCAGGAAGGTCTTGGTCGCGAAATGAACATGCAGGCTATTTATGATCTTGTCGGTAACCGCATTTGCGAGTTGTTCGATACGCAAACTGTATTGATCAGGACATTTAATCACCGGGAACAATTGGAAAACTGGCATTTTGTAATTGAAAAAGGTCAACGATTCTATAGCAACCCACGGCCGATAATGTGGGCCAATAAATTAATGATAGACACCAAACAACCTTTACTCATTAATGATAATTATGTTGAAACGGCCAAGAAACATGGAAGTCCCGGCGTAAGTAAAGGTCTGCCGCCGAAATCCGCTTTGTTTGTACCGATGATAGTGGGTGATATCGTAAAAGGTTCTGTAAGTCTTCAAAATGTAGAAAAAGAGCATGCATTTACAGACTCTGATCTCCGGTTATTGACAACACTTACCAATAGTATGAGTGTGGCACTGGAAAACGCAAGACTTTTCGATGAATCAAACCGCCTGTTGGGTGAAGCAAAACAAAGAGCTGCTGAATTGAGCACAGTAAACAGCATCAGCAAGGCATTGGCTTCACAATTAAATGCGGATGACCTGATAAAAATGGTCGGCGACCAGTTGAGAGATCTGTTCAAAGCCAATATCGTTTATCTCGCCTTATTGAATCCAAAAACCAGGATGATCAACTTCCCTTATCAATATGGTGATAATATGGCACCGCTTAAATTGGGTGAAGGTCTTACATCAAAGATCATTCTGAATGGCGAACCATTATTGATCAATAAGGACCTGCAGGAACTAAGAACGCAAATGGGTATACAACAGATCGGGGTGCCGGCTGCTTCTTATCTCGGTGTTCCAATTCCGGTAGGTGATGAGAATATTGGAGTGCTGAGCGTGCAGAGCACAGAGCATGAAAATCGTTTTAATGAAAATGATCTCCGGCTTTTGTCAACCATTGCTTCTTCGGTCGGAGTTGCATTAAACAATGCCACATTGTTTGAAGATGTAAAACAGGCAAAAATGGAAGCAGAAGCTTCCGGCAAAGCAGCAGAAAAAGCAAACGAAGCAAAGAGTGCATTTCTTTCTACTGTGAGTCATGAATTGAGAACACCACTTACTTCAGTTCTTGGTTTTGCAAAAATTATCAGGAAGAGACTGGAAGAAAAAATATTCCCCATCGTTGATAAGAAAGATCCGAAGACAGACAAAATTATCGGGCAGATATCGGAAAACCTTCATGTGGTAATTTCAGAAGGGGAGCGATTAACACACCTGATCAATGATGTACTTGATCTTGCAAAAATTGAAGCGGGGAAAATGGAATGGAACCAGGAAAATGTTTCCATGTCTGAAGTGGCGGAAAGAGCCATCGCTTCCACCAGTGCCTTGTTTGATCAAAAAGCGTTAACGCTGGTAAAAGATATTGATACCAATATTCCTGACATAACGGGCGATAAGGATAAACTGATACAGGTGATCATCAATCTTATTTCTAACTCAGTGAAGTTTACAGATAAGGGCTCTGTTACCTGCCGGGTTTCCAAACGAAATGATGAGATCGTTGTAAGCATCAGTGACACAGGTATTGGAATCGCCCCGGAAGACTTTGATGCCGTGTTTGAACAATTCAAACAAGTTGGCGGTGATACGTTAACCGATAAACCAAAAGGAACAGGACTGGGACTTCCAATTTGCAAAGAGATCGTAGAACATCATGGTGGCAGGATCTGGCTGGAAAGTGAAGTGGGTAAAGGAAGTACTTTCTCTTTTGCTTTACCGATCAATAAAACAAATGGCGTTGACCGGCCAATGCATCTTAATGACCTGGTAAGACAGCTCAAAGAACAGGTTGCACAATCACAGTTCAATTTGGCAGGGAAGGCATCTCACATACTTATTGTTGATGATGATGATTCTATTCGTTCTCTACTGCAGCAGGAGTTGGGAGATGCCGGGTATAGCATAGAAGAGGCCCGTAATGGAAAAGAAGCATTATCCGCTGTAAGAAGACATAAGCCTGATCTTATCATCCTTGATATTATGATGCCGGAGATGAATGGCTTTGATGTAGCGGCAGTTTTGAAGAATGATCCCCAAACAATGGATATACCAATAATAGTATTGTCAATTGTACAGGATAAAACAAGAGGATTCAGGATCGGTGTTGACAGGTATCTTACAAAACCGATCGATACGGGATTACTTTTTAGTGAAATTGGGAGCTTGCTTGAGCAGGGCAAATCAAAAAAGAAGGTAATGGTGGTCGACCAGGATGCTGCTACCGTTAATACACTTACTGAAGTGCTAAAAACGAAAGGGTATTCTGTAATGGAGGCCAATGAAAAAGAGTTGCTGGAAAAAGCGATATCCAATCAACCAGATATTATTATTATTAATTCAATTCTTTCCAGTAAACAGGACATTGTACAATCCATCAGGTTTGAAAAAGGCCTGGAAAATGTTTTATTCCTTGTTTACCAATAAAATTCAATAAATAAAGCACGAATATAAAAATGGAACATAAGATCTTAATTGTAGATGACGAAGCGCATATCCGCATGCTGATAGAACAAACATTGGAGGAATTGGAAGATGAAGGGGTGGAATTTCTAACAGCAGAAAATGGAGAAGTTGCGCTTGAGATCATTCAAAAGGAAAATCCCAGGCTGGTATTCTTAGATGTGATGATGCCAAAAATGAATGGCATGGAAGTATGTCGCCGTGTAAAAAAAGATTTGCAATTGGATAATGTGTTTATCGTATTGCTGACGGCGAAGGGACAGGAACTTGACCGGCAAAGAGGCCAGGAAGTAGGTGCCGATGTTTACATGACAAAACCATTCGATCCCGAAGTATTACTTAACAAGGCAAAAGAGGTTTTAGAAATTGAGTGAAACTTTCTGAAAAAATTACAAGCAATACCAACATAGCTGTACTTTATGGCAAAAATTAGTTTAAAGAACATTATTGGCAAGAAGAATGAAGTAAATGCGGCCATCGTTGCATTAATGGGTCCACTGAAGGACCCAACCTGGGTAGAAGATGAAAACGGCAAATTGTTATTGGGCAACGCTACGGAAGCTCCAAAATTTTCATTCCCGATAAACCTGGAAAATGAAGTGATCGGTTGGGTAAAAGGTGATGAAAATTCGGTATTGATCGCAAACCTCATTGCTTATTTAGCGCAAAAGGAAGCCGAGAAAAAAAAGTTGGGAACGGAAGTGCTTACGCTGTACCAGGAGCTGAACGTTATCTATAATTTTTCTGAAAAATTAACACAGACCATTGATCCGGATGTAATTGCTCAACTGACGCTCGAGCAGGCAATACATTCCATTCCTTCACAAAGTGGAGCGATAGTATTATGGAATGAGGAGAAAAAACAATTAACCGTCCCTGCCAAATCCGGCGAACAACTCTTTAGTGAAGACCAGATTCGAAATAATCCCGGGGTGTTACTCAAAATCGGGCTCAGCGGCCAGTCTGAGATTATCACTGATCTGTCTTTATTAAAAGAGAAAGGGATCATTGAAAATGATGTGCAATCGCTCATTTATGCTGCCATGAAAGTAAAGCATCGCATTATGGGTGCTATTATTCTTGCGGACACGGATGTTGAGCAATATTCTGCCGCACATTTAAAATTATTGGTGACGCTGGCCCTGCAATCGTCAACCGCCATTGAAAGCGCCATGCTTTATGAAAAGAATATCCGTGAAGCAAGAGAAAGAGAGGAAGCCATGCTAAGAATTCATGAAGTGACTAAAAAATTCGTGCCACACGAGTTTATCAGGTCGCTTGGCAAAGAAGCGCTGACAGATGTAAAACTCGGTGACCAGGTTGAAAAACTGGTAACGGTGTTATTTACTGATATTCGTGACTTCACCACATTGTCAGAAAAAATGACACCGGAAGAGAATTTCCGGTTTGTTTCTTCATTCAATGCCAGGCTGGGCCCAATCATCAGGTCAAATAATGGGTTTATCAACCAGTATCTTGGTGATTCGATCATGGCGATCTTCCCGGAAGACCCGTCAGATGGATTGAATGCAGCGATCGGCATGCAAAAAGCTGTGCATGAATTGAACGAGGAAAGAAAACAACAGGGACTTTCTCCAATCAAAGCCGGTATTGGGATGCATACCGGGTCCCTGATCATGGGGATCACCGGTGATGAATTCAGGATGGATGCCGCAACGATCTCCGATACTGTGAACACCGCAGCAAGAATTGAAAGTCTTACCAAATTTTATAAATCTCCCTTGTTATTAAGTGATCACACGCTAAAATATCTGAATGGAAACAATGATTTTCATTTCAGGCATCTTGGGAATGTAAGACTGAAAGGGAAAAATAATTTGTTGACCATCGTTGAATGTATCAATGGATTTGAGGAAGATGAGATTGAGAAAAAACTGGCAACACTTTCATTATTCAGTGAAGCGATGAACCTGTATCACGAACGACAATTCGAAAATGCATTGCAGCTTTTTCAGAAGATCATTGGAAAAGATCCGGACGATCTGAC
>JAICPX010000169.1 GCA_025929635.1 Chitinophagaceae bacterium | reverse complement strand
ACGGTAAAATTCCTTTACGGTATCCCGGGCTGGTTCATCATAATTCCTGTATTCGTCGGTTGTTTTTGCGGTTGCGATCGACTCAGGATCAGGATAACGACGAAGCAGATCATCTTCCCATTGTTCAAGATTTTTAAGGGGTACTGCTTCAAAATTGTTTGTATTCATGTCATTCAATTTTACTAAATTAGGTAAGGCAACCTTGCTGCTGCACAATGCAGTAATAAGGATATATTATCAATTGATGATGGCCAGGTTAATTAGAGAATGAACTGTTCGGAAACCCAACAAATTGCCGATAACAATTTGTAAAAACCCGGGAAATTCTGATGATTGTTGAAAGTATCTTAAGCAATCGTTGGTGTAACCGGGTACTAAAGTGACAATTTTAGATTGCAAACTATCAGATCGGGACATTTTTTTTTACGAAACCGTTTTCGAAAAATGTCGGACCACGATTTATGAGTGTAAAAATTAAAGACCTTGCAAAGCAGTTGAACCTGTCTGTTGCTACCATTTCAAAAGCGCTTAAGGATAGTTATGAGATAAGCCCGGAAACAAAACAAAAGGTTCTTGAGCTTGCAAAAAAATTAAACTATACTCCCAATCCGTATGCAAGCAGTCTTCGTAAAAGAAGCAGTAAAACAATTGCCGTTGTATTACCAGAAGTTGCCGACAGTTTTTTTTCCATCGCGATCAACGGAATTGAATCAGTAGCATATGATAAAGGATACCATGTGCTGATCTACCTGACGCATGAAAGTTTTGAAAGAGAAGAAGCCATATTAAAAGAGTTTCAAAGCGGAAGGGTCGATGGGATATTGATTTCTGTATCCGGAGAAACCATTAACAGTGACCATATTAAAGAAGTAATTGCGGCAGGAATGCCGCTTGTTTTTTTTGACAGGGTTTGCGAAGATGTGGAAACAGCCAAGATCATTACTGATGATTTTGAAAGCAGCTATAATGCAACCTGTCATCTGATCAAAGCAGGTTGTAAAAAAATTACCTATCTCTCTACATCCTCTGCACTTTCGATTAACAACAAGAGGATGGAAGGGTATATCCAGGCGTTAGCAGATAATGAATTAAAGAAGACCTCAGAAAACATTGTATCATGTACCAGTGATAGCATAGGGAATTATAAGATCATTTACGACCTGCTAAAAAAGAAAAACAGGCCCGATGGCCTGATTGCATCAGTAGAAAAGCTGACAACGCCTGTCTATCTCGTATGCGACCACCTGGACCTTTCTATTCCGGGAGATGTTAAGGTGATCAGTTTTACTAATCTCCAGGCCGCGCTGATACTCACACCAACACTCACAACAGTTACGCAACCGGCATTTGAAATGGGCAAGACGGCAGCAACTGTTTTATTTAAATCACTTGAAAAAAGAAATTATCACTTAAACAAGGAAATCACAGTAATTCCTTCAGTGCTTACTATTCGTGACTCTGCAACTTAAGAAGATTGCTCATTTTGTATTTTTTCAATGCAGATCCTAAGACTTTCTTTCCAATCTTTTAATTGAATGCCAAAAGTCTCCTGGATCTTCGTTTTATCCAAGACAGAATACGCCGGTCTTTTTGCTGGCGTTGGGTAATCCTTAGTCGTGATAGGTTTTACTTCGCAAGGGCATTTGATTAATGCTTTTATTGCTTCAGCAAATTCAAACCAGCTGATAATTCCTTCGTTACTGAAATTGTAAATTCCCGGCACCCATTTGCCGGTTGCCGATTGCGAATTGCTTATTATGCTCAAAATTACCTCCGCAAGATCAGCAGCATAAGTTGGTGAACCAATTTGATCATTCACCACCCTGATCTCATCTTTTTCATTCATCAATCGCATCATCGTCTTCACGAAATTTTTCCCATAGGATGAGTATACCCATGATGTGCGAATGACAATGGAATCAGGGTTAAATCCTACAGCCTGTTTCTCTCCCTCCAGTTTTGTTGCGCCATACACATTTACCGGGTCAGTTGGAAAGTTTTCCGTGTAAGGATAAGTGGCTTCGCCATTAAACACATAATCGGTGGAAATATGAACAAATCTTGTATCATGTTCTTTGCAAACGGCAGCCAGCACACCGACTGCTTCACCATTTACCTGGAACGCAAGTTCTTTTTCAGATTCTGCTTTATCGACACCGGTATAGGCTGCGCAATTAATACAATAAGCAGGTTTCACTGAATTAAAAAAAACTCTTACCAGTTCAAAATTGTGAATTGGCATATCGGCTTTTGAAAGAAAGATAAATTCGAATTTTGGAAATAAAGGAGCCAACTCCTGCAGTTCCTTGCCCAGTTGCCCATTGCTTCCCGTGACCAATATTTTAGGCTTGCTGCTCATTTCGTGTACTCAAAATTATTTTTGCATGAGGCAAATACGGGAAGCTTAAGATCCTTTTCTGAAACGATCTCTTTGCCGGCCGGAATCTTCCAATCGATGTTCACTGTTTTGTCATTATATAAAATTCCCGCTTCAGATCCATTGTTATAGAAAGAGTCACATTTGTATAGCACCTCGGCATGATCGCTCAATACTGAAAACCCATGGGCAAACCCTTCCGGGATAAAAAGTTGCTTCTTATTTTCCGCAGATAGTTCTATAGAAAAACTTGTTCCGAATGTTGGCGAACCCCTGCGAATATCAACGGCCACATCCAGAATTCTTCCACTCAATACTCTTATCAGTTTTGTTTGCGCATGAGGTTTCAACTGGTAATGCAAACCTCTTATCACGCCATAGGTTGACCATGATTGATTATCCTGCACAAAATTTACTTCGATACCGGCTTCTTTATAAGTGAGTTGGTTAAATGACTCAAAAAAGTATCCGCGAATGTCTTCGAAAACTTTGGGTTCAAAGACCAGCAGTCCTGGTATGTTTGTTTGGTTAAAAGGCATATTATAAACTCCAGTAGATCCTGTTTTTAATTTTGTCACGATACAATCCTTTCAGATCATAGATCACCGCGTGAGGTTTGGTGATTGATTCCAGGTAAGCCTGGTCCATTTGCTTATACGGCTCATGCGATACAGCCAGGATCACAGCATCGTAATCGGTCCCATTTATCTCAGTTAAACCAAAACCGTATTCATGCATGAGCTCTTCTGATGAGGCATAAGGATCATGCACATCAACATTTACGGAAAATGATTGCAGCTCTTTTACCACGTCAGCTACTTTCGAATTACGAATATCACTTACATTTTCTTTGAATGTTGCGCCCAGCACCAATACTCTTGCTGCGTGGATATTGCTTACAGTTTTTGTTATATATCTTACCACTTTTCTTGCCACATACAAGGACATACCATCATTAATGTAACGGCCGGCAAGGATCACCTTCGAATCAAAACCAAGCTCACTTGACTTATAGGTGAGATAATAAGGATCGACCCCGATGCAATGTCCACCGACCAGACCCGGGTAGAATTTTAAAAAATTCCATTTGGTGCCCGCAGCTTCCAGCACTTCATACGTGTTGATACCCATTTTATCAAATATGATAGAAAGCTCATTCATCAATGCAATGTTCAGGTCGCGTTGTGTATTCTCTATGATCTTTGCCGCTTCTGCCACTTTAATTGAAGAGGCACGATGAACACCGGCACTAACGACAAGTTCATAGACTTTTGCTATTTGATCCAGCGATTCGTCATCACAACCGGATACGACTTTTATCACTTTGGCCAGTGTATGCGTTTTATCACCCGGGTTTATTCTTTCCGGTGAATAGCCGAGCTTGAAATCAGTTACCCTTTTTAATCCCGATAATTTTTCAATGATCGGTAAACAATCCTCTTCCGTACAACCGGGATACACTGTTGATTCAAAAACGACATAATCTCCCTTCTTCAAAACTTTGCCAATGGTTTCCGACGCGTTCTTTACAGGACTGAGATCAGGAACATTATGCTGATCAACCGGTGTAGGGACGGCAACAATAAAAAACTTTGCTTCTTTTAATTCCTCAAGTTTTGACGTAAAATGAATATCACTTCCTTCAAAATCTTTTTTTGTAAGCTCATTGCTGGGATCAATGCATTTTCTCATCATCTGCACCCTGCCATCGTTGATGTCAAAACCAATTACAGGTATTTTCTTTGCAAATTCCAATGCAATGGGTAGCCCGACATAGCCCAAGCCGATCACCGCCAACTTTGCTTTCTTATCGATTAATTCCTGGTACATTCTTGTTTAAAATTTATTCGTTTTCACAATTAAATAAAATCTCAAAACACAAATTCCAAATAAATGGCAAATTTTTAAATCAGCATTTGAATTCTATTTGACATTTGGCATTTGCTTTTTGAAATTCTATACAACTCATCTTTTACTTACAAATTCTTTTGGTTGCTTCGCGAGCTCTTCCGGAGCAAGTGACCTGAAATACTCATAAGTGATCTTCAGTCCAACGCTTCTTGGAACTTTTGGTTCCCAGCCTAACAATTCTCTTGCTCTTGTAATATCCGGTTGGCGTTGTTTAGGATCATCAACCGGCAATGGTTTGTAAACGATCTTAACTTTGTTTCCTGTCAGTTCCAAAATTTCTTCCGCAAAATCCTTTAAGGAGATCTCATCAGGATTACCAATATTTACCGGCATATAGTAATCACTCATCAGTAAGCGGTAAATGCCTTCAACAAGATCATCTACAAAACAAAAACTCCTTGTTTGTGATCCATCGCCAAACACAGTCAGATCGTCCCCTCGCAACGCCTGGCCAATAAATGCAGGCAATGCTCGTCCATCATTCAATCTCATCCTTGGACCATACGTATTAAATATGCGAACGATCCTTGTATCAACTTCATGGAAATTATGATAAGCCATCGTGATTGCTTCCATGTAGCGTTTTGCCTCATCATAAACTCCACGCGGGCCGACGGGGTTAACATTTCCCCAGTAATCTTCGGTCTGTGGATGTACCAGCGGGTCGCCATACACTTCGCTGGTCGAGGCCACTAATATTCTTGCGTTTTTTGCTTTTGCCAAACCCAAACAATTATGCGTACCCAGCGCACCAACTTTCAATGTTTGGATCGGGATCTTCAAATAATCGATCGGGCTCGCGGGTGATGCAAAGTGCAGGATATAATCCAGCTTACCGGAAATTTCAATGTGCTTTGTTACATCATGTTCAACAAACTCAAACGCCGGATTTGAAAAATGATGCCTGATATTTTTTATATCGCCGGTAATAAGATTATCCATCGCAATAACATGATGGCCTTCCCTGATAAAACGATCGCAAAGATGGGAACCTAAGAATCCAGCGGCACCAGTTATTAGTACGGTACTCGTTAATTTCTCTTTTCCGGATTGTATTCCTTCAATGCTCATTAAATATATTTTGGTGTCGTCATTGAATTTCATATCAACTTCTCTTGCGAGGCGCAGCCTGCACCGAGCGTCGAAATGTCCAACTTTCATAATCCAATTGAACAGGAACATTCCAACCTAAGTCACGCCTTTCCTTCGACAAGCTCAGGACGGGACAGGGGGAATAATGGTTTTTCTACCAATACTTTCATAATAAAAATCAAGATTTTTCATCTGTGCAATATCAAACACATTACGCCCATCAAAGATCACTTTGTTTTTCATCCGTTCTCCCATTTTTTCAAAATCAGGTGTCCTGAATTCGCTCCATTCCGTTGCTATGATCAATGCATCACAATTATTCAAAGCATCATACTGGTTTTCTGTGTAAGAGATTTTATCACCGACAACCTCCATCACATTTTTCATGGCTTCAGGATCGAAAGCCGCAACAGTGGCCCCGGCCTTTAGCAATTCTTCGATCACGTAGAGTGCCGGTGCTTCGCGAATATCATCAGTATTGGGTTTAAAAGCCAGTCCCCACAACGCAATTTTCTTACCCGATAAGTTGTTGTCAAAATACTTCTTAATGCGTGGAATTAAATAAGTCTTTTGTTTCTCGTTCACATCCATTACGGCATGTAGTATCTTAAAATCATATTTTACTTCAGATGCCGATCTTACCAACGCCTGCACATCCTTTGGGAAACAGGAACCGCCATAACCAATGCCGGGAAATAGAAATCTTTTGCCAATCCTTTCATCGCCACCGATTCCACGACGGACCATATCAACATCTGCGTCCATTAACTCGCACAATCTTGCGATCTCGTTCATAAAAGAGATCTTCGTCGCCAGGAATGAGTTCGCTGCATACTTGGTAAGTTCAGCAGATTTCTCATCCATGTAAATCACAGGGTTTCCCTGGCGGACAAAAGGCGCAAACAGATCGCCCATTATCTTTCGTGCCTTTTCTGATTCAGTGCCGATCACAACTCTATCTGGTTTCATAAAATCTTCAACTGCGACACCTTCACGCAAAAATTCAGGGTTGCTAACGACATCAAACTCGCATTCGCAATTTTTAGCGATCACTTCACGGACTTTTTCTGCAGTGCCAACGGGTACTGTACTTTTATCGACCACTACCTTGTATTCTTTTATTAATTTTCCCAGTTCGGCAGCCACCCCTAGGATATATTTCAGATCAGCTGCGCCATCTGCACCCGGTGGTGTCGGCAAGGCCAGGAAAATAACTTTAGCATCAGCAATACCCTCGGCGAGATTAGTTGTGAACTTTAATCTTTCCTCACGCTGGTTTCTCAAGAATAATTTCTCCAATCCCGGTTCATAAATGGTGATCTGCCCGTTTGATAGTTTCTCAATTTTGGTTTTATCAATATCAACACAGGTAACAGTATTGCCTGTTTCAGCAAAACAAGTTCCTGTTACCAGCCCAACGTACCCGGTTCCGACGACCGCTAATTTCATAAGATGTATTTATCGGTTTACAAATTCCAAAACTTTTGATGCAATAAATTCAAGTTGCTCCTTATCCATTTCAGTATGTATCGGCAAAGAAATAACTCTTTCGGTCAGCCAGTCAGTAACAGGCAGGGAAACGTTGGCTGTTTCATAATGAGAAAACATCTGCTGATGATGACCCGGCACGGGGTAATAGATCATTGATGGTATTTTATGTTCAGCAAGAAAAGCTACCAACCCATCCCGGTCCACATCATTTAACACTAATGTATATTGATGAAATACATGTGTACAGTACGACGCCCTGTGAGGAGTAACGATCGTTGGATTATCTGCAAAAGCATTATCATAAAAATCGGCGACGGCTTGTCTTGCTCTTATATACTCATCAAGATGTTTCAATTTTATATTGAGTACGGCAGCCTGTAACGTGTCGAGCCGGCTGTTACATCCCACCATTTCATAATAATACCTTTTACGCTGACCATGATTGGCGATCATTTTCATTTTATCAGCGAGAGCATCGTCATCGGTGAAAATTGCACCACCGTCCCCATAAGCTCCAAGATTCTTGGATGGGAAAAACGATGTTGTACCGATATGACCGAGTGTCCCTGTTTTGCGAGGCGGAGCCGAAGCAATCCTGCGATCCGCCGAAGGCGGAGAAGCAATCTTCTTTGAAAAATAGTCGCCACCGATTGCCTGTGCATTGTCTTCAATTACGACCAGGTTATGGTTCTCAGCGATCGTCAGTATTTCATCAAGCGGTGCCGCATGACCATATAAATGTACAGGTACGATAGCCTTTGTCCTCGGGGTGATCGCTTTTTCCAACGCTTTCGGATCCATGCAAAAAGTCTTTTGATCCACTTCAACAAAAACAGGAGTCAATCTTAATAAAGCAATCACTTCAGTGGTTGCAATAAAAGTAAAAGAAGGTGTAATTACTTCGTCCCCGGGTTTTAGATCAAGTGCCATCATAGCGATCTGAAGCGCATCGGTACCATTGGCACAAGGGATGACATGCCTAATTCCGAGATACGAAGAGAGATTAATCGCAAATTCCTGGACCGGCTTCCCATTGATAAAGGCCGTGCTCTCAATCACATTCAACACAGCTTCATCTACTTCTTTCTTTATTTTATGATACTGCCTTTTCAGATCAACCATCTGGATAGGATGCATTAGGAACACGGTTTAGTTTGTAAGGTTAATCATAGTCACGCCGGTCATAAAAGTCATAAAAGTCAAGTGGGCCTTTATATGACCAATTTGACTACTTTGACCTATTTGACTTTTTCTTCTTAATGGGCGCAAAAATAGTGAATTAAAGATAGTTTATGAGTTTGCATTTACATTTGTTACCCGATCCCGATTGCTATCGGGAGGATAAATTATCAGGATTGCTATTAGTCTTTTACAATATCTTTTTACTTCTCTATAAAGCGGGTGTTCATATTGCAGCTATATGGAATCCAAAGGCGAGACAATGGGTCAAAGGCCGAAAAAACATAATTGACCAGGTTGCTGGAAACCTCGTGACCGCTGGTCAATCCATCACCTGGATCCACTGCTCATCACTTGGTGAATTTGAACAGGGCAGGCCGGTGATTGAAAAACTCAGATCGCTCGATCCTGGTTCCAGGATACTCCTGACTTTTTTTTCGCCTTCGGGTTATGAAATCAGAAAAAATTTTAAAGGAGCAGATTGGGTTTTTTACCTACCATTGGATTCCCGGCCAAACGCAAAACGATTCCTGGACCTGATCAGGCCACAACTGGTAGTTTTCATTAAATATGATTATTGGTATTACTACCTGGCAGAATGTAAAAAAAGGAAGATCCCGCTGTTAATGGTCTCGGCAATATTCAGGAGGGAACAACCTTTTTTTAGATGGTATGGATCCCTGCATCGACAAATGCTAAAGTGTTTTAGTCATTTCTTTGTACAGGATAATGAGTCCTTTGAATTATTGAATTCTGTAGGTCTAAATAATGTGACAATAAGCGGTGACACAAGGTTTGATCGTGTCGTGGAAATTGCTGAGAATTTTAAACCCATTGACGAGATAAAAAGATTTTGCGGTGATTCCCGGGTTCTCGTTGCCGGCAGCACATGGCCGGCAGATGAAAAACACTTGAAAGAAGTTATTGTTAAATTTCCGGCGCTAAAACTCATAATTGCACCGCATGAAATTCATGAAGAACATTTACAACAATTAAAACAACTATTT
>JAICPX010000312.1 GCA_025929635.1 Chitinophagaceae bacterium | reverse complement strand
GGTGTTCCAAATAGCCAATACATGATATCAAGCTGGTGAGGTGAAAGATCATGAAATAATCCTCCGCCGGATATTTCGGGATTGATCCGCCAGTTATCTTCTGTCTGCGTTATGATCTTACTAACCGGCGGTTGCAGTGTTCTTAACAAGATCAATTTTACTTTTCCTATTGCTCCCTCATTCAATAATTGCTTTATTTTCTTAAATAGGGGCAGTCCCCGCCTGTAATGCGCTACACTTACTTTACCATCGTACTTCTTTTCCATTTCTATCATTCGTTGTACTGATGCGCTATTTGCAGTAACCGGCTTTTCAACGTATACAAGCTTTCCCGCCTTTAAAGCCATTTCCAAATAGGCTTCATGTGAAGAAGGTGGGGTAGCGATATAAATAGCATTTATTTCTGCGTCGCTTATCAATTCAGCAGCATCACCATAATATTCTGGCACACCATGCCGCTGTGCAAAATCTTTTGCTTTGTCAAGGTTGCGGCGCATTACCGCAACCAATTTTGAATTGGTAACCTTATTGAATGCAGGTCCACTCTTCACTTCACATACATCACCGCAACCAATAATACCCCAATTGACTGTTCCCTTGATGTTCTTCATGAAAGTCTGTGATCTGGAAAAGTTTATTTAATAAGACGAGGGTTTACAACTGCTAAATATACCGATTGATAATATTCTCTATGTATTCCTGCTTCCCGCTTTTCATCATGGGCTCGCCATTTACAATGGCATAAGTTCTCAGATCTTCTAACAATAATTTTCCCTCTTCAAATTCCTTTCCCTGGGCTTTATCAAAAGATGCGTAACGGTCTTTACGAACTTTCTTGTAGTCAGAATTGGATAATACATTATCTGCAATGATCAGTGCTCTTGCAAATGCATCCATACCACCGATATGCGCATAAAAAAGATCTTCGCGATCGGTCGAGTTCCTGCGGATCTTTGCATCAAAATTGATTCCGCCTCCTTTAAAACCTCCTGCTTCCAGTATCACCAGCATTGCTTCTGTCAATTCATTTATATTATTGGGGAACTGATCCGTATCCCATCCATTCTGGTAATCACCCCGGTTTGCATCGATACTGCCCAGCAACCCGACATCAGCAGCCACTTGCAACTCATGTGTGAATGTGTGACCGGCTAACGTGGCATGATTTACTTCTACATTCAGTTTGAAATCATCCAGCAGCTCATATTGTCTTAAAAACCCGATCACTGTTTCACAATCATAATCGTATTGATGCTTGCTGGGTTCACAGGGTTTGGGTTCTATAAAAAATGTTCCTTTAAATCCGTTGCTTCTCGCATAGTCTTTTGCTTTATGAAGGAACATAGCAAAATGTTCTTTCTCTCTTTTCATATTTGTATTCAACAAGCTCATGTATCCTTCTCTGCCGCCCCAGAAAACATAGTTCTCACCACCCAATGCAATGGTGGCATCTAAGGCTGCTTTTACCTGTGCAGCTGCATGAGCCAACACATGAAAATCCGGGTTGGTCGCCGCGCCGTTCATATCCCGTTTGTTCGAAAAAAGATTGGCAGTACCCCATAGAAGCTTGACACCAGTTGCCGATTGTTTTTGTTTTAAGTATTCGGTAATAGCATTTAAACGCCGATCATTCTCTTTAATATCATTCGTGTAATCAATAGCGTCTACGTCATGAAAACAATAATAAGGCAACCCAAGTTTGGTGATAAATTCAAATGCGGCATCTGCCTTGTCCCTTGCTCTTTCAATGGCATCGGGCTTTTCATTCCACGGGAATAAATGAGTTGGCTCTCCAAAAGGATCGGCACCACTGCCACAGAAGCTATGCCAGTAGGCACAGGCAAACCTCATCCAGTCTTTCATAGACTTTCCGGCAACGGCTTTGTTTTCATCATACCAACGATAGGCAAGTGGATTATCAGACTGCGGACCCTCATAATTTATCTTTCCAATGCCCGGAAAAAACTCTTTGGAGCCGGTAATAACTTTCATAAGCAATTTCAATTTAGATCAGCCATCAATTTACCAGTTTTGGCAAATAACATGTGTAAGTATGTTCAATAAAAGTATACAATCATGACCAAATAATTTTTATCTTTCTATTCAAACACAATTTGTATGCGGACTACAACATCCAAAACATCCACCTTCCTGGTATTCCCGTGGGGATTGCTTTCCATCGTTCTTGTGTTAGCATTGACCCTTTTCTTAAATAGTGACTGGTTCAATAAGAACTGGAGCTGGATAGCTCTCGTGCTGATTATCCCTGCCGCTATTCTGGAAAATTTTAAGGTTGGTTATTCAACCATGCGGATCATGTTTTTGAAAGTCGTGTTCTCCCTGCTGTCATTCCTGGTCGCCGGCATGGCATTCGGCTCAGCACTTACCGGCGTTCATATCAAAAATTACCAGGAGGCAAAAGGAGCCAAAACAATTGAATTGCCCTGGTATGTGGTGCTTGCGCTGGGAATTCTCTTATTGATCCAGGTGGCACAATTATTCAGCATGCTTAAAGCAGTGAAGAGAGAGTTTATGCAGTTGGACCCGGACAATTAGTATCTATTGACGCAATATCAATGTTCAATTTTCAATGCTCTCAGAAGGAGTCCTTTGGACAACGCTCAATCAAAGCTGGTTAATTGCTGCTTTTAGGAAGGGAATGGTTGGTAGCGTTGAAATGATCTTCAATTCTTCCGCTAATGAGCTTTCGTTATCAAGAAACTTCAACACTTGTTGAGGTTTATTTTTTTTGAAGAGTTGAGTGAATATTGTTTTCCCTGGAATTTTGTTATGATAAAGAATATGCAGTAAAGTATTGTCGTAAAACCGGAATCTTTTTGCAGTGCCCTGAAGATAATTAAGGTTCTTTCCCAGGATCAAACAGCCTGTTATTTGCTGGCTTTGTTTCTGAATAAACTGAAATGTATAACCAGTTGAAGCTTTTGTCTGACCGCCTGCTGTACCAATTTGCCAGCCATTCCTTCCAAAGAGGAACCGTTCATTGGTCATCGGTATCACACCAAACTCCTCTTCTATCACTCTGTAATCGCTGATCGCAAGGAATTGACTGATATACTCCCGTAATTCTGCATCATACTGCTCTTTCAACAGTAATTCCTTTGTAAACAACGTATATTCCACCAATGCAGTCGTTTCGTTAAATGGCAATACATATGCAAAAGCAGTTCCATGACGTTGATGAACCCTGAAATCCATCATAGTCGCTGCTGACGATTGAAAGGTTGGCTTACCCGTCTCAATGATCCAGCCTTTAAAATGCTGAAGAAGCCTGATCGTTCTTTTATCGGGTTCAGCAGGCTTATAAACCGAGTTGAATATCTTCGTACCCCGGTCAATTAGTTTTATATCCTTATCATCGATCTTAAAGTTGATGGCTTCTTTCTCATATTTCCAGGCTCTCACATCGCCATAAACAACTTCTACATTGCCATGTTTTTTTATCTCATCAAAACAGTAACTATAAAAATCTATTCCCTTTATCATTTTATATTGATAGGGACTAATATTCGTTGTTGCAGAAAAATGATCACTTAAAAAGGAGATCGTATCCCACTTACGATAAACTATATCTTCAAAAAAACCCGGTTGGGTTTCCCAGAAACACCATGTCCTGTCATTCTTTAATTTAGGCGCTTTATCGATCAGCAATATTTTCTTTTCAGCAAACTTCCCGCTTCGAAGCATTCGCATCAGTAAGCTAAGACCGGCGCACCCGGCCCCAATAATAATGTGATCGTATGAGTTTAATTTTAGCAGAAAATAGGATTGTAAGCTAAAAATAGTAAGGGAGAGAAGTTCATTTCATTTCCGGTGCATATTCAACTTTTTTATTTCCCGCCATTAATTTTCTGTCTCTTCTTATTTTATCCCAGTATTTTTTATGCACCAGTAACATTCCGAAACTTTCGCCTTCATGACGATCCAGGTGTTTGTGATGCATTTTATGTGCCCAACGAATAGCACGAACATAACTATTATTGCTGCGGGTAAACCATTTGAAACGCTGGTGTATGATAACATCGTGCACTAAAAAATATCCAATGCCATAGGCCATAATGCCAAAGCCGATCGCTTGCATCCACCAAACATTATTGTACGTACCAAAATAGATCAGCAAAATACTTGGTACAGCGAATATGATAAAGAAGGCATCATTCTTTTCAAAAAAACCGGGTTCCACCTGGTGGTGATCCTTATGCAAATACCAAAGAAATCCATGCATGACATAGCGGTGGGTTAACCATGTAATACCTTCCATGATAATGAATGTTCCGGCTAAAATTATTATGTAAAAAAGCCATGTCATGCCGAAATGTTTTGATAACGCGATGCCCACCATTCTTCGATCCTGGGGAAAGCGATATGAAACCAGGCAGTGAATTTTTGGGGATGTGTTTGCAGCATATTTTTTATTTCCGAAATTTCTTTATAACAGGCCTCGCTTACTTCAGCCTGGTTAATATTTAACCTGCCTTCATACTCACCTGCATAAACATGATCAAATTCATGCTCTGTCAACCCATTCTCGAATTCCGCCTTATACGTAAAATCAAAAATTTTTTCGATCACCGTGTTGAACCCAAGTTCTTCCATCAGTCTTCTTGCTGCAGCTTCTTGTGTTTTCTCACCGGGCATAGGATGACTGCAACATGCGTTTGTCCATAAACCACCACTATGATACTTATTCAATGCTCTTTGTTGTAACAACATCTCGCCCCTATTGTTAAAAATAAAAACGCTGAAAGCCCGATGTAATAAGCCTTGTTTATGCGCTTCCATTTTGTCCATGACGCCAATCATGTCATCATGCTCATTTACGAGTATCACTTTCTCTTCTCCTGTCATCCTATTAATCCTAAATGATTTTTGACCCCTGCCCTTAAAATGATCATTGCTTTTTTGTAATCCGGTATGCGGATCCTTGTCTCCAGCACCCTTGAAGGTTCCAGGCTCCTGATCTTTTTAAAGAGCGATAAATAGTATTTGTAAGCAACATATACGCCAAATCTTGATTTCAATGGTAGTTTTACAATTCCTGAATACGCCGTTTTGAAATCATTATAAATATCGGCCTCAATTTCTTTTTTGTCGCAATCTGTAAAGTTATTGAAATCACAGCCGGGAAAGTACATTCTTGATAACCCATTATAATCTGCTTTGATATCTCTTAAAAAATTTACTTTTTGAAAAGCTGCACCCAGGGCTCTCGCCGGTATTTTTAATTTTTCATACAGGTCTTTTTTCCCTTCACAAAAAACATACAGGCACATAAGTCCCACAACTTCCGCTGAACCGTATATATATTCATTAAAATTTCTTGTATCATATGTTTTTTGCGTCAGGTCCATCTCCATGCTTTGGAAAAATGCTTCTATTAATTGATGATCGATGCGATATTCATTCACCGTTTGCTGAAAACTCTGGAGTATTGGATTTAAGCTGATCCCCCGTTCAATTGCGGTATAGGTTTCCTTTTTGAACTCCACCAATAAACTTGCCTTATCATAGTCATGAAAAGTGTCAACGATCTCATCCGTGAAACGGACAAAGCCATAAATATTGAAGACCGGCTGGCGCATATCATGATGCAATAACCGTATGGCAGATGAAAATGACGTACTGTAACCCGTGGTCGTTACCTCACTGCATTTAGCACTGACTTTATAGAATTTTTCGATCATATTGTAGTGTTTTCGAATTATTGAATTGCTTACGACCTGGCCTGCCGCATACCC
>JAICPX010000114.1 GCA_025929635.1 Chitinophagaceae bacterium | reverse complement strand
CATCATGAGGTACATCATGATGAGCATCATGTCCATCACCATAAAGAAACATTTATTACCAAATATATTTTCAGCCAGGATCACAAAACAATCGGCAAGCAGTTTTTGATCACCGGTATTATCTGGGCGATCATTGGCGGTTTGTTTTCCGTGCTGTTTCGTTTGCAGTTAGGTTTTCCCGAGCAAACCTTCCCGATACTTGAAACATTTTTTGGCAAGTGGGCAAAGGGCGGCACGATCCAGCCAGAATTCTATTATGCACTGGTTACGATCCACGGAACGGTACTTGTATTCTTTGTGTTGACGGCAGGTCTGAGCGGAACATTTGCAAACCTTCTTATCCCGCTTCAGTTAGGAGCAAGAGATATGGCTTCACCATTTCTCAACATGCTTTCTTACTGGTTCTTTTTTATTGCGAGCGTTATCATGTTTTCTTCATTATTTGTCCATACAGGTCCAGCATCGGGAGGATGGACTGTCTATCCGCCATTAAGTGCATTACACCAGGCAAGCGAGGGCTCTAAGATCGGTATGGATCTTTGGCTGATCAGTATGGCAATGTTCATTGTATCATCATTGCTGGGTGGTTTGAATTATATCGCAACCATTCTAAATATGCGTACAAAAGGAATGAGCATGACCAGAATGCCACTTACTATGTGGGCTATTCTTTTTACCGCCATTCTTGGTGTGCTTTCTTTCCCTGTACTTCTTTCAGGGGCAATTCTACTTTTATTCGACAGGAATTTGGGAACAAGTTTTTACCTGAGTGATATTTATGTGGCCGGACAAATATTGCCAAATGAGGGTGGCAGTGCAATCTTGTTCCAGCACTTATTCTGGTTCCTGGGTCATCCTGAAGTTTATATCATCCTGCTGCCGGCAATGGGAATGGTATCGGAAATTTTATCGGTGAATTCCCGCAAACCGATCTTTGGATATATGGCCATGGTGGGTTCGTTATTTGCCATTGCGATCCTTGCCTTCCTTGTGTGGGCGCATCATATGTTTGTAACTGGATTGAACCCGTTCCTTGGAGCATTCTTTGTGTTGTTAACATTGCTCATAGCTGTGCCTTCGGCCATCAAGGTATTTAACTGGATCACCACGCTCTGGCGGGGAAGTATCCGGTTTACTCCGGCCACATTGTTTGCAATTGGTTTTGTCAGCTTGTTTATCTCCGGGGGATTAACAGGTTTGTTCCTCGGTAATTCAACGATCGATATTCATCTTCACGATACAAAATTTGTAGTTGCCCACTTCCATATCGTAATGGGTGTGGCATCGATGTTTGGAATGTTTGCCGGCATTTATCATTGGTTCCCCAAAATGTTTGGACGTTTTTTGAATAATACGCTTGGCTATATTCACTTCTGGGTAACAATGATCGGGGCTTATTTGATATTCTGGCCGATGCACTATGAAGGCCTGGCAGGGGTGCCACGCCGTTATCTTGATCTCAGGGAATGGCATGCCTTCAATAAGTTTGATGACCTTAATAAAATGATCACGGTTGTTTCGATCATTGTATTTGCCATGCAACTGATGTTTGTGTTCAATTTCTTTTATTCAATTTTCAAAGGAAGAAAAGTTCGCACAACAAACCCATGGGGCGCGAATACACTGGAATGGTCAACACCGATCAATCCCGGTCATGGTAACTGGCCCGGTGAGATTCCTGAAGTACACCGCTGGGCATATGATTATGGAAAAGATGGAAGAGAGTTCATTCCTCAGACAGAGCCTGTGGGTCCAAATGAAACTGATGAACATGCAAAACACTAAGTGATGAGTGATGTAAAATATATGAGCAGTGAAGTAAGAAACAGTTCTTTACATATTGGCAGTAAAATAACAGATTACCTGAAGCTGATCAAGCCTTCATTGAGCATTATGGTAGTTTTTTCCAGTGTACTTGCTTTTCTACTGGTACCGGGTATTGAAAGCATATATGTGAATCCTTTACGCATGGCGATATTGCTTGCAGCCGGCGGAATACTGGTAACGGGCAGCGCAAATACTATTAATCAAATAGTGGAAAAAGATACTGATGCAATGATGAAACGAACGGCGAGCCGCCCGGTTGCCTCCGGGAGAATGAGCGTGGCTGAAGCATGGGCATTTGCGATTGTGACCGGTGCGATTGGAATTTTTATCCTGGGGTATTATTTTAACTGGACAGCCGCAGGGCTCTCAGCGCTCAGTCTTTTTTTATATGCGTTCATCTATACGCCGTTAAAAAAAGTAAATGCAGTCGCCGTTCTTGTTGGTGCATTTCCGGGTGCATTGCCTTGCCTGATTGGGTGGGCAGCTGGTGACGCTAAGCTTGGTACTGGCGGCTGGGTTTTATTTATTCTGCAGTTCTTATGGCAGTTCCCGCATTTTTGGGCTATATGCTGGATCGCCTACAAAGATTACAGCACGGCAGGATTTAAGCTGTTGCCAAGTGAAAAAGGACCAACCAAATTTACGGCATTGCAAACAGTGATCTATTCATTGTTGCTAATACCGATCGGGGTAGTTCCTTATTTAATAGCCATGAGCGGGATGACGAGCCTGATCATCGTAACCATCGCGAACCTACTAATGGTATGGCAATGTGTAAGATTGTACAGGCAAATGGACGTGAACGCGGCAAGACGGGTAATGTTTAGCAGCTATATTTATTTGCCGGTGGTATTATTTGCTTTATTAGGAGACAAATTATAAATGTGATATGGAAACAGTGAGTATGCAACAAAGAAAAAGAATTCATCCGCATAAATTCACTCTGTGGATCGCGATTGGGAGCATTGTAATGATGTTTGCCGGGTTAACCAGCGCCTACATTGTGAAAAGCAACCAGGTGAATTGGGAGGAAGTAAAAACACCACCGGTGTTTTGGTATTCAACAGCAGCCATCCTGTTGAGCAGTTTGACGATACAAATGGCGTTGCGTTCTTTTAAACAAAGGGAAATGAATCGTTATCGCCAATTAATGGCTATAACGATGATATTAGGGATTGCTTTTATCGCATTACAATGGAACGGGTTTATGCAACTCTGGAATAGCGGAATCAAGTTCACCGGGGTTGCAGGTGCCGGTCAATTTTTGTATGTGATATTCGGATTACATGCCCTGCATGTGCTGGGCGGAGCAATCGCGTTATTGATAATGTTTATAAAGGCTTTTTTTGGAAAAACAAAGACGTATGCAAGCACAGGAGTTGAAGTAATGGCAACATACTGGCATTTTGTAGACATTCTTTGGATCTATTTGTTCTTGTTTTTTATAGTGATAAAGTAGAATAATGCGTTCAAAAAGTTCAGGAGGTTCAATAGGTTTTGACGGGGCGAGTTTAACTTTTGGAACTTAATTGGAATTTGGATTTTTTAATTTGGAATTTTTTTAAACATGTCTTCATCTGCAACAGCGCAACAGACCAAATGGTGGAATGGGGGACGAAGTCCCTTCAATGTAGAGTATGGAAAACTGATGATGTGGTACTTCCTGATGAGTGATGCTTTTACATTCGGTGCATTTCTCATTTCGTATGGTACCATCCGCTTCTCTCAAAATTTCTGGCCCGATCCGAACGTGGTATTCAATGCATTTCCGGGCACGGGTCATTTGAACCTGCCGCTTGCATTTGTCAGTGTGATGACCTTTATACTTATCGCCAGCTCTGTAACGATGGTGCTTGCTGTACATGAAGGGCATCGTGGCAACAGGCGCGGCGTGATCAAATGGATGGCATGGACTATCGTTGGTGGTCTTGCATTTTTACTTTGCCAGGCATGGGAATGGCATCACCTTATTACAGGTCAGCATGCAGTGCTCGCTAATGGTAAACTTGAGTTGATTGGACAAACAATGGCTAATAATCCATGGGGTCAGTTGGTTGACCCAACAGTAGCTCAACAGGCATTGGCAGCCAGTTCACATGAGACATTGGTGCATCTTGCGCATGAGTATCCAAAAGGCACCGCTGCTTCCCTGCCTGCATTGGAAAAAATGCCAAACAACCAATTACTGGGAATGATTGATTTGGAACATGTGCATGTCCGGGAAAAAGGACCGATCGCATTCGGTGGTTATTTCTTTGGGATCACAGGTTTTCATGGCTTTCATGTGTTCTCGGGAGTTATTATTAATGTTGTTATGCTTATCATGGCACAAAAAGGAGTATTTGACAGAAGAGGACATTATCTCATGATTGAAAAGGCCGGTTTATACTGGCACTTTGTGGACCTTGTTTGGGTATTTGTGTTTTTATGTTTTTATCTGGTGTAAACAAAATATATTTTAACAAAAGGAAATTTGGATATGGATCAGCATACGTCAAGTGAAGTAACCTTTCATCATCATGTGCCCGGTGAAGAGAATGTAAAACGGATATGGAAAACATTCTGGGTATTACTGATCATTACGATCATCGAATTGGGGCTGGGGTTGTTTCTTTATGCAACGGATTTTCCCAGCTGGCTTAACCTTGCCATTAAAGGAGTGATTGTTATTTTATCGCTTGCAAAAGCATTTTACATCGTTTCTATCTTTATGCATCTTGGTGATGAGATAAGAAATATGATAATGACGATCGTCGTACCCCTGATGTTGTTTATCTGGTTCATTGCGGCATTTTTGTGGGATGGAAATTCTTACAAGAATCTTCGCAACACCTACGACAAACATTTTGAAGAAAGAACGACCGAGAAGAAAGGCGGGCATTAATAAAATTTTTTAATAATTTATAGTTACTGTCTCGCCTCAGGCGAGACAGTGTTTTTTTATAAGAGTTATAATGAATAAAACGGCTTTATTTGCATTGATACTCGCGGTGCTGATCCCGCTGCTAAGCTATTTCATCATCAGGCAATTCAGCATTGCGGATATTCCACAACCTGTTTTCGCAGATACAACAATCTCAACAACTGTAAAAGGAAAGATCATAAACGAAACCATCTGGCATAAGATTCCTGATTTTACATTGACCAACCAGGACGGTGAAAAAGTTTCGTTACATGATATGGTGCGAATTGATCCCGTAACCGGCGATACGGTACCAAAGATCATTGTGGCAAATTTCTTTTTTACGCATTGTGCTACGATTTGCCCGGGAATGACAATGAATATAAAAAAGCTGCAGGAGTCAATTAAGAAATCTGCAAAAGTGGGTGATCGCAGTGCAGATTTTGTACAGTTTCTTTCTTTCAGCGTTGATCCCGACAGGGATTCAGTACCGCAATTAAAGAAATGGGCCGACAGGTTTCAAATTAATCCTGAAAACTGGTGGTTGCTTACCGGGGATAAAAAAACCATTTATGACCTGTCATTGAAGGACATGATGTTATCGGCACAGGATCCGCAAGGGGTAGATACTGCTTTTGTGCATTCACCTACTATCGTATTAATAGATCGCGACAGGGTGATAAGAATGAGAAGAGATAAAGATGGGAATCCAAGAACATACAACAGCATGGAACAAAATGACCTGGTAAAGCTCTCGGAAGATATAATCTTATTGATGCTTGAAAAAGATAAGAAGAAGAAGAGTTTTTTGGCTGGTAAACTTGAATTGATCGGCGTTGTTTTTTTGATGGCGTTGGTGGGCCTCGGTGTATTTTTGATCGCATTAAGGAAATCAAAGAAATAAACTATATGCTGGAAGCGGTTTGGAAAAGGAATGATAGGAGGGCAAGGGTTTTTATCATTGCTGTATCAATAATTGTTTTTATAGCCATTGCTGCATTGAGTCGTGTAAAGCTTGATGTGCAGCTTGGTTTCGACGAGCATCTTTTTGCAAAGATCAATGCCACGATAAATTCAATCGTTTCAGTTTTATTGATTGCCGGTTTGATGGCGGTAAAGAATAAAAAATATATCCTTCACAAAAGAATCATGATCACATCGATCATTTTGTCCTGCCTGTTTTTGATAAGTTATATCTGTCATCATTTGTTTACCGGCGAAACGAAATTTGGCGGCACAGGAACTACCCGGTATATCTATTACTTTATTTTAGGAACGCATATTGTACTTGCCGGTATCATACTTCCGTTTATCTTATTTACGGCATATCGTGCGATGACCGGGGATTGGCAAAAGCACCGGAAGCTTTCAAAGATCACCTGGCCATTTTGGCTTTATGTAACGTTGACAGGAGTAGCTGTTTACTTCATGATAAGTCCGTATTACAAATAAACGGGGGATCTTATTTATACTTATTTGGCTTACAGGAGTTCCTTTTTACATTTACTCATACCCGCTTTTAATGATTGTTGAGATCATTTTAAATCGGCCGTTGGGCTTTATAAAATTGGCCATATGCGCTGGTATGATAATGCCCTGGCCGGCGTCAAGTATATGATGTATCTTATCGATAACAATTTCAGCCTTGCCTTCTATGATCTGGACAAAAGTATCAAACGGGGACGTCTTTTCTGTTAAGCCCTCACCGTTGTCAAAAGACATGATACTTATATTACCGGTTGATTTTTTAATAATCGTTTTTATCACCACAGAATTTGCCATATACTCTATTATTTCAACAACAATATGTGCTTTTGACTTTTCCAGTTCCGTATTTTCGATTTTCCCAACCATTTTTTTTGCTTTCATAATTTCAAATTTTATCGGTTTCTCAACACTTCACTCATGCTAGTTTCGGTTGGTAGTACCTGCAATCAAACGGAATATGCGGAAGAATAAAAAAGGAGCCGGGATAAAAATCCAGCCCCCTGGTTGATCTCCACGTGCTTCTCAAAATCAGTTTAAAGATAGATGGCCTGCAGGCGCCAGGAATTACATGATTTAAGCCATATGTTATAAAATTCACACCTTTGGCAGTGTTGGAAAACTTCCATTTCCATAGGGTAAAGAAAAAACATTTCGCTATTGTCGACTTTACAACGCATCGATGATTTTTAGCAGCTCTTCTTTAGTTTTACCAAGCTTGATCGCGATCTTTCCTAACATTTCTTCTTTTTTGCCTTGCTCGAATAGAAGATCATCATCCGTTAATACCGCAAAATTTTGTTTAAGTTTTCCTCTCAGATAAAGCCAGTTCCCTTTCATTGCTATAATGTTCATTTTTTAGAATTTATTGTGAAAAATTTCCACCTGATAAAGATTAGTCTTTTAATTTATTAAAGTATTACACAATTAGAGCAAAGAGTTACATCATTCCCATATACATCTTGTTGCAAAATGAAATCCCTGTTAAAACAGGAACATAAAATCCAAACCGGCCCGCAGAACGCAGGCGACTGCTGTAAGAAATTGAAGCGCGCTGTTTATAGAAAATAAAACATCATGGCTGCTGCCTGACAAACTGAAAACTATTCTTGTACGCAATAGTCGTGTGCAATACTTTTAGTTTATCAATTATCCTGTTTTTCAGGCTGCCATGAAATCTGAATTTTCTCGCCTCGTCCAGGGCGGATTCATAAGTAATAACGGCTTCTTCAAAATGACCATTATTCTCGTTCTTTTGTGCTTCGATAAATAATCTAAGAGGTAAGCTCTTTTTTTTAACCAGGATTGAATTGATCACAAGAATGGTAATTATTACTATCATAAAGAAGGGGGAAAATTGAAAAAATAACATGAACTGAATTTGAACACATGAAATGAGTAAGGAGTAAAGATGAGGTTTTTTGTGTCCCTGGTTGTTATACAATTGTAAATAAGAATTACATCTTTCACAGGTTCTCAGTCAGGGTTACTTATACTGGCCAGACACATGGGAGGATGAAGAAACACGGCTATTTGGTGGTTAATAAATATTATTATCAAAATCGCTGTTCACCTGAATAATATCCGGCGCTTTTACATAACTGCTGTTATACCTGGACCGAAGATTGGTGGAAAAGGTGAATTTAAAAGCACTGTGTTGTTCTGATTTTCTGGGAAAATACATGAAACGTAATTCTATTGTACCAAGTAAGATATTTTCGTTGCGGGTCCGTATACCACCACCAAAACCCGGGTAGAACCCCGAATGGGAAGTATTTTTATGTTCAGGAGTAAAATGTGCAAAATCGGCGGAAGCAAATGGTGCAAACTTAAAACCCAACAATTTTAATTTTATAAAAAAGATCGTTTCGGTGTGTAAACTAAAACGCTGATTTCCGCTTGCTGAATCCAACGCAATGTATCTGAGACCAAATATATTTTTGATAAAAAGAGGCTCGAGGCCAACGCGGTTGAATTGTCTTGTATAACTGAATCGCAGGTAGTGTCGTAATTTAAAATTCTTATAAGTGTGAACACGGCTGAACGAACTGGCCCCTATTAAAATCGCTGCATCCTGGATATTGTTCTTATTTAAAAAAGCACCTGTCCTGAAAAAGTATTGCATCACATTGCTTTTATTAGTCACAGTATATAAGTTGGCATCAACTCCTGCATAAGGCCTTTCCATGTGTAGCTGTTTGTACCAGCCCGCTGTTAAAGCAACATTGTAACCATAAGGAACATCTTCAGTGATACCAAAACCAAAAACGTAATTGGTTTTATAAAAGTCTTGTTTGAAAAAAGTGAATTGAGCCAGTATAGCTTCCCGGTCGTTGAATCTGAAGTTAAAACCATGGTTTACCTGGTAAGGCATCTTTGAAAACTTAATGCTGTAATACCGAATACTGATAAATTGCCTGTTTAACACTGTTTTCAGACGCAGGAATTTCCTTACCCCGAGATTATACCCGATCCACGCATCAAAAGTATTGTAGTCATATTTATAGAACAGGCTATCAGGCCTCAAATAATTATTATATGATTGATGATGTGCAAGCACCAGCGCACCTGCAATATGCAGGTATTGTGACACCAATGGTCTTTCAATCCCTGCATGCCAGCCTTGTTCATCCAGGGCACCATTGTACAGGTCGTGATTGATCGTTGAATAACCAATAGTCGCATTAATGAATGTATTGGCTATACTATTTAACCGGTAACGCATTTCATAGCCAACATGGGGCTCTCGTTTTTTTTCGAGCAATGTCGTAAACTGAATGTTTTGTGCAGTGCCCAATAAATTAGCGTCGCCAACTTTTGTCTTAAACCGGTTTTTGTTTGCATCGTTGAGTTGTAATGTAATGCTAAGAAAGTCTTTGGTAATAACAATTAAATCGACAGAATCCGGTTCATTTGCTATTGTATTTACCAGTATCCGGGCATCATGTATGTAGTCCAACGAACGCAGGTGTCGTTCGTTATCTGCCACCAAATTAGCGTTGAGTGCAGTTCTTTCCTTAATAAAAAGGTTGTTGCGTATTACCCATTCTTTTGTGTTTTTATGTAAATGGGTTATAAAATCCTTACCGAAATAATTGATCTCTCTTGTGGTGTCAACAAATGTTTTTTCGAACCCAAATTCTCTGACCACGATGTTCCTGATCCCTTTACCCTCATAAGGCAGAAACGATGCTTCATTTTTATTGATTAGTACACCCGGCTGTACAGATGAATCTATCCCGCTGCGGGTTATTGGCCGTAGAAGAAATTGTAAAAAGGATCTGTTCTTTTTGGGTAAAGAATTTTTCGTGGAATCTATTTCCTGAGAAAAAACAGTACGGGGAAGGAACGTTAAAACCAGGAGGAAATAATAGCAAACAATATTTTTTCCCGTAAGCATACTCAATCGAGTTTTCCCCCGCTCAAATATCTTCCAGCATGTTTAGTCTCTTTTCCCTAAGCTGTTTGAAATGCGAAGGCGTGAGTCCGGTTACTTTCTTGAACTGAGCGGAAAGATGGGCCACGCTGCTGTAATGCATGAGGTAGGCAATTTCAGTAAGATTAAGTTCATTGTAAACCAACAGTTCTTTTACACGTTCAATTTTGTGGGAAATAATGAATTTTTCAATCGTAGTGCCTTGTACTTCTGAGAAAAGATTGGCGAGGTAAGTATAATTGTGATTTAATTTCTGGCTTAAATGATCGGAGAAATTGATGGTCAAAGGTTCCTCTGAATAATGGATCAATTCTATAATAACATTTTTTATCTTCTGGATCAAAATGCTCTTCTTGTCATCCATCAATTCAAGACCCGATTTCAACAGCGCCAGCTTGAACTGATCACGCTGTTCAGCTGAAATATCTTCCATGATCTCCGCCTCGCCTAACTCCACTGAAACATAATGTAATCCCAGTTTTTTCAATTCCTCCTTCACCACCATCTTGCAGCGAATGCAAACCATATTTTTAATGTATAATTTCAAATGACCTGTTAGTTAGTTAATGTTTACGATTTTTTAATTCATGTCGTAAGGACCGAACTACTCTTTATACTGACGACAAAACCATCTTCAATTTACCTAAAATTTCCCATATCTATTTTCTTTGTGGATCCATTTATCTGTTTATATTCATGAATGAGAAAGCCGCCTTCATTAAGTCGGGCGGCTCAAATTTTTACTTTGCAGAATCAATAATTATATTTTACCAGTTTGCCGTCGTTATCGTAATAAAAATACCGGGCCTTTCCCTGTATTATATCTTTGATCCTGAATATATCATTTATAATGCCGGGCCTTTCGATCTTAATAACATCTTCCATCCACACACCGGGGCGGCGCCTGAAAATTGAATCCAGAATATTTCGCGGCACTTCATTTTTTGTTACCGGTGTTCTTGTGTCTCTTCTCTCACCATTAGCATGATACAACGCAGTGGACATGAATATTCCGTTTCCAAAAGTTGCCGCCCAATCGCCGCGGTATTTACTCCAGCTGATGTTGGAGGCATTAGGATAATCTTTCTGAAACGAAGACCTGACCCTGGCAGGTTGATTTTCTGATGGCTGCGGACCCTTGCCGCTGTTACCGCTGGTACCCTCCCATATTTTTTTACTGTGCTCGTCGTTTACTCTTTTTTCTTTTGCTATTTGTTCTGTGCTCTTCTGGTTGATTGATTTCTCATTCTTTG
>JAICPX010000351.1 GCA_025929635.1 Chitinophagaceae bacterium | reverse complement strand
CCCATCTCCAATTGATTCCGCTTCGCGTCGCAATCACGTGGAGAGGGGGTTGGAGTTGAGGTAATTTTCTGTGGCACTATCTGTTACTTCAACCTTGCTTTTCAGCATTGGTTCAAGTACCCCCGATGTTCTCGGGGTGCATTGCTCTGTGCTGTCCGGACTTTCCTTCCTCCCGCCCAGGGCCGGAGAACGATAGCCCGGTTTGCAGCGAACAGCAAATTTACTTTTTAAAACCGGATCAATATTGAAAAAATATTTCAGTAGCTCCGTAGCCAAAGCGGGGATCATATTGATTAACAAAAGTTTTAACCTCCCTGCGATGTTTTAGTAATTCGTGTATTTCATCCCGTAACCTGCCACTGCCAACACCATGAATAACTATCATGGATGGTTGCAGGTGTGCAATAGCAAGATCATAATACTTTTCAAATGTTTTTAATTGAATAGCCAGGATCTGGAGATTACCAAGGTGATGCCAGTTATCAGTAAGCTTTTCAATATGAAGATCAAGAACGGATCTTGGGGGGTCAAGATGTTGATTTGCTTTTGAAGCATCGAATATCTTATACTTCGCAGAAAGCGAACCCACGTCAATTTTATCCTCGATAATTTTATCAGGATATTTATCAAATAAACGATAGGAGAAACTGGCTTCGTTCTTACTTCTTATTTCTTCTATTTTATTGAAAAGCTGCTTAGGCTTAAGTTTTAATGAGGCTGTGCAAATCTCTGCCTTTGTTTTATCCGGGTTTAATAGAGAAAATTCAAATTCAAAAAAAGGACTGTCACTCAGGTCTTCAAAAGGGACATCATGTATGTAAAAATCTTTGAACGGATATATTGTATTTTTAAGTTCAAATTCGGGTTTACCAAAAAATGCAAGTTTATAATCAAAATTGAAAGCCGTGTTCGTCCTGTTATGCAAATGAACTTTTAACTCCTCAACCACGTCATCACCAAATTCATCGGTATCTATTACCGGTAAAAAAGTAAGCCACATTCCATCTTCTTCCCTTTTCTCCTCGTTCGTCTTTTCTTTCTTAATGTCATCAACGTATTGTTTTTGTTTTTTTTGTTCCCTGCTTCTCTGCTCCATAAACCGTTTGAGGTACGGAAAATCAATTTGATCTTTATAAACCGGAAATTGAACGCCACCTGCATCAACCATTACCATTTTTTCATTGATAATGTCGACCACTTCTGCTTCTTCATTGGAATGGAGAATGAGGACAATATCGCCTACCTGGAATTTCATTGCTGCGCGCAAAGTTACAGAAGTATAGCGATGGTATTCGGGACGACCGAAGGAACGATGATAAGAATTACTAAGGCTGATTACCTAAGCACTCCTTAAAGCCAATTTGCTTTTTCGATACCCATAAAGCAGGTAAACTATAAACCCGATAGCAAACCAGATGAAAAACCATTTCCAGTTGCTGGCTGACATTCCCGTCAGCAGGTACAAGCAGGTTGTCAAACCCATCACTGGTATCAGGGAAAAGTTTTTAAGAAAAGCAAAGACGGCTAATAAAACAGAAATGATCCAGAAAATAAGTGTCGAGATCTTAAATGTTGCATCATCAGCAGAAAAATCGAAATTCATCAGATCATTGAAATAATTTTTTGATAAGGTAGCCACCAGTATTATAGCGCTTGCGACAATTAACGGGAAAATATATTTGCCATTAATATAGGGCATTGTAAATCGACCCGGCTTTTTTTCTGCCCTTGGTATCAATAATACGCCCCCGCAAACAAGCACGAACGCAAAAAGGGTCCCGATACTCGTAAAATCGAGCACGAATTTCCTGTCCGTAAACAAAATCGGTACTCCCACCAGCAATCCTGTAACGATGGTAGCGAACGAGGGTGTTTTATATTTTGGGTGGATCGTTTGGAATCTTGGTGGCAACAATCCGTCACGACTCATGCTCATCCAAATTCGGGGCTGCCCCATTTGGAATACCAGCATCACACTTGTCATGGCAATGACTGCACAAATGGCCACTAATATCTGCATCCAGGGAACGTTCAGGTTCTGTTTTTCAAAAATAAAAGCCAGGGGATCGCCAATGCCTTCAAATTTTGAATAGACCACGGCACCTGTTAAAACCAATGTCAGTAGAATATAAACAACCGTGCAAATGACGAGTGACCATATCATTCCCCTTGGCAGATCCCGTTGAGGATTCTTGCTTTCCTCGGCAAGAACACTGACTGCATCGAATCCTATATATGCAAAAAAGACTCCGCTAACCGCAACCATAACTCCTCCAAATCCGTTTGGCATAAAAGAACTTACTCCCTCACTGTTTACGGGTGTCCAGTTACCTGTTAAGTCATTTGAGAACACCAAGGCCCCTCCAACAAGTATCACTAATATAACGATCGCCAATTTTATTACGACCATTACATTACTGAAATTTCTTGACTCACGTATACCAATATAGACGAGAATGGTGATAAGAATATTTATTATTACAGCAGGCAGATCAAAAATTATTCTCAGACTCCCCATTTGCGGTGCCGTATTCCACGCAGTGACCCATTCTTGACTCTTCACAGTCCCTGCAAAAGCCTGCTGCGCTTCACGATAACTGCAGGAGAGATACTCGGGAATATGAATTTGCATCTTTGCCAGTAATGAAGTAAAATAATCACTCCATGAAAATGCGACATAGATATTACCAATAGAATACTCCATTAATAAGGCCCAACCAATGATCCATGCGATCACTTCACCAAATGAAGCATAAGCATAAGTGTAGGCGCTCCCGGCTACCGGAATACGACTTGCAAAATCGGAATAACAAAATGCGGTAAAAGCACACGCTATCCCACAAAGAATAAAGAGGAAGACCACACCGGGGCCGCCACGAAACACCGCATCACCCAGGGAACTAAAGCTACCCGCCCCGATAATAGCGGCAATCCCAAAAAAAGTGAGATCTCTTACCGTCAGCACTCTTTTCAACCCATGTGCATGTGCATCGCCGGTACCTGTTTGAGAATCCTTTAGAATTGAATCAATTGTTTTCCGGCGAAACAGTGATGAGGCCATTAGTGTTGGTTTTAAAGTTCAAAATAGGGAAAAAATCAAAAAGCGGCTTTCGTATTCCCGGATTTCTGAGTCTGGTAAAAGTCCGTAAATGATTAAGATCAGTTGAATTATTAACTGGCATCATAAATGAAGGATTAATTAAGGGAGAATTTTGTGTAAAATAATTGATATGGGAACCATAGTTAAACATTTATATGCACATCCTCTTTCAACCACGCGTAAAGTATCCGCATGGAGAAGATTTATTAATTGGTGCGATGGCCAGGAAAAATACAGGCTTGGCTGGCTTGGGGCAGCATTGACGTTACACGGCTGTATATTAACGATATTGACAATGTTTGCTGTAATCCTGTCGGGAAATCACTTTATCTTCTGGCCCTTTATCATTGGCGCAATGGGAGTAACACTTGTGGTGAACCTTGCCGCCATGCCGACAAGGATAACAATACCTGTGTTCTTTTTTAGTGTGCTTGTAGATATAATGATCATCATTAGCTGTATCGTGATCGGGTTTGATGCCGCTGGCACAACGATCTGAAGTTAATGATCTCTTTTAACCAGGAAAAGAGCCACCTCCTTAAGTGGCTCTTTTCTTTTTGACAACACAGCAATATCATCAAGGTGATTCAACGCTTCATTAAAGTATTTATTCGTTAACTCTAGTGCCCATTCTCCCGTTTTGCAATCGTTATAAACAGCCAATACTTTCTCCACTTTATCAGCAGCATTCGTTTTCATTAATCTATCCAGTTCTTTTTTATGCGAGGGAGATTCTTTAGCATGAATAAGCAAAAAGGTCTTTTTATTGGCAAGAATATCCCCTCCTACTTGTTTGCCTGTTTTAGATCCATCTCCAAAAGCATCCAGGTAATCATCCTGGACCTGGAATGCAATACCCAATTTTTTTCCAAACTCATACAGCAGGTTTTGATTTCTCTCACCCGCACCTCCAAGTAAGGCACCGATCTTTAAACTTGCTGCCAACGCCACCGACGTTTTTAACCCGATCATCCGTAAATAATCATTCATGTTGACATCTTCCCTTGACTCATAATCCATATCCAGCTGTTGTCCTTCACAAACTTCGACAGCTGTCCTATTAAATATTGTCAAAACCTTATTTAAATAATTTGCAGGTATCTTATTCAGGTATTCATAAGCTTTTACCATCATTACATCACCCGCCAGCAAGGCAGTACTCTCGTTATACTTAGTGTGGATGGTTTGTTTACCACGACGCAAGGGCGCTTTATCCATTATATCATCATGGATCAGTGTAAAATTGTGAAATAGCTCGATCGCTGTAGCTGCATGCCATGTATCAGGAATGATCTCATCAAATAATTCATTACCCATTAAACACAATACCGGTCTTATTCTCTTGCCGCCAAGTTTTAGAAAATATTCATTGGGCGCATAGAGTGAGTCAGGTTGTTCAGGAAAATGCCTCGTTTCAAATCTCTCAGCAAATTGTTTTGACAGCGTTTCAAATGACTGCATGCTCTTATTTTGATGTTGGTTTTATAAGGGTTGAGGTCTGAAGTCTGAGGTCTGAAGCCTGACTAACCCAACTTGAAATCGAATTTACTACTGAATTCAGACCTCTGACCTCAGACTTCTGACTTCCTACTTCCGAATTCTGACTTCTTTTTCTTTTTTGTCTTTTCTTCTTTCAACCCGCTTGCCACTACCCACTCATAATCTAATTGTCTTTTCGTAAGATTTGCAGCAACCACCTTTATCCAAACTTTGTCACCCATCCTGAATGTCCGTCCTGAACGGGCACCCACCAAACAATAATCACTTTCTACATGCCGGAAATCGTCATACTCTGATAAACTATTTACACTAACAAGTCCCTCGCATTTATGTTCAACTGTTTCTGCCCAAAACCCAAATGATGCCACGCCGCTGATCACGCCTTCAAATTCCTCGCCTAAGAAATTCTGCATATATTCTACCTGTTTATACTTATTTGCCGCCCGTTCGGCTTCCATTGCTGCTCTTTCCTTATCACTGCAATGTTTGCATTTTTCTTCAAGTTTCTTGTCAATTACAATTTCATTATTTAGTGCCTGTTCAAGAATCCGGTGAACCATTACGTCCGGGTAGCGACGTATCGGCGAAGTAAAATGACAATAATG
>JAICPX010000314.1 GCA_025929635.1 Chitinophagaceae bacterium | reverse complement strand
CAGTGGATGGGAACGAAAGTGCTGAAACTGGAAAATAAAAAACACGGTGGTTACCAGTTCGAAACAACCGATCCCAAAGGAAATAAGCACGGATTCAATGGGACGATCCATGACTTTGTTCCAAATCAAAAGATCATAAGGACATTTGAAATGGAGAATGCAGGTTTGGGTGTTCAACTCGAGGTCCTGGAATTTGAACAACTTACTGAGGAAACCAGCAGGCTCAATATGCATGTGATCTATGAGTCAGTTGCACTCAGGGACGGGATGCTGAAGTTACCATTTGCCCAGGGCATCAATTGGGCACATAACAGGATACAAGAGATTCTAAACAAGTTAAAATAACACATCATGAAAGAGAAAAGTAAGATCATCTATTGGATCGCCACAATTTGGCTTTCGTTAGGAATGCTTTCAACCGGTGCAGTACAGTTATTCAAATTAGAAGGCGACGGTCCTGGAAGCCCGGAGAGTATGACAAACCTGGGATATCCCGCCTATTTTGTAATGCTGCTTGGTATCGCAAAAGTTTCAGGAGTTGTCGTATTACTCATCCCCGGATCTCCCTTACTAAAAGAATGGGCTTATGCGGGATTTTTCTTTATGATGTCAGGAGCGGTATATACACATATTGCAGCAGGTAATCTGATAAGTGAAATATTTCCTCCGTTGTTACTTTTGATCCTGACCGTTGTATCATGGTATTTCAGACCTTCGGATAGAAAAATTGTTTTAGTTGATCATTTAAAAAATTCAATTGCATGATGAATCCTAAAGTCGATTGGTTTTTTTCCAAAGAAACAAAATGGCAGAAAGAATATGAGAGACTAAGGCTGATCATTCTTGATTGTGGATTGATAGAAGAACTAAAATGGGGTTGCCCTTGCTACACATTTCAGGACGCAAACGTTGTATTGATACACGGGTTTAAAGAATACTGTGCATTGCTGTTTTTTAAAGGTGCTTTGTTAAATGATCCCAATGGCATTTTGATCCAGCAAACAAAGAATGTGCAGTCCGCCCGACAGATACGGTTTACGAATGTCAGGGAAATTGTTAAGCTGGAAAAAGCTTTGAAGGCTTATGTTTATGAAGCTATTGAAGTAGAGAGAGCCGGGTTGAAGATAAAATTGAAACAGACCTCAGATTTCAAGATTCCCGGGGAATTTCAAAAGCAATTAGATAAAAAGCCCGCATTGAAAAAAGCTTTTTATCAGTTAACGCCGGGAAGGCAACGGGCATATATATTTTATTTTTCTCAACCGAAACTATCCAGGACCCGTGAAGCAAGAATTGAAAAATACTCGAAACAAATTCTTGCGGGAAAAGGATTAAATGATATTTAGAATCAAATTAGAAAACGACAAAATAAAAATATGAGCAGCACGAAAACCAATAAAAAGAAATTGTCACCAGAACAAGCTAAAGAACTACTCAACGCATTAAAATCCCGATTTGAAAAAAACATGAATCGTCATAAGGGTCTTGAATGGGCCAAAGTACAAGCTAAGCTGGAAGCCAATCCTGAAAAACTATGGTCACTTGATGACATGGAAACGACCGGCGGTGAACCCGATGTTGTCGGTTATGATAATAAGACCGGTGAATATATTTTTTATGATTGTTCAGCGGAAAGTCCGAAAGACCGCAGAAGTCTTTGTTATGACCGTAGAGCACTTGAGTCAAGAAAAGAACATAAACCAAAAAACAGCGCAATGGATATGGCAGCTGAGATGGGCATTGAGATATTAAGTGAAGAACAATACCGGGCGCTTCAACAATTGGGAGAATTCGATACGAAAACATCGAGCTGGGTACAAACTCCCGGTGAGATCAGAGCTTTGGGCGGAGCTATCTTTTGTGACCGCCGCTATAACACGGTGTTCCTGTATCATAATGGAGCGGAATCGTATTATGCTGCCAGGGGATTCCGCGGTTCGCTGAGAGTTTGATTTGGTTACCAGTGGGATTAAGCGGACCTGAATCGGAGCAATCGTTATTTTTGAGCACAAGTTCAATTGCAAACGCTGCTTTCCCATATAAACTCTTATCATTCCCTGAATGATGAAGCGCAAAAAGCTGTTGAAAATTGTTTTGAACAACACGTCTTTTCGAAAAATGAATACCTGCTGACTGAAGGAAAGATCTGTCGTCATTTATTTTTTTTGGAAAAAGGAGCAATAAGAGGATATTATACGCTTGATGGAAAGGAAATAACTTACTGGTTTGGATTTGAAAACGATTTTGTCACATCTTTCCATAGTTTCATTACGCAACAACCAAGCGTGGAAAATATCCAGTTTTTGGAAGGTTCAATTGTTTGGGCCATATCGAAAGAAAGACTCACCAGGCTTTTCAATGAGCATCATGAAATAGAAAGATTGGTAAGGATCGCTTATGAAAAATATTATATCCGTTTGGAAGAAAGATTTGTGGGTGCCCAGTTTAAATCTGCTGCAGAACGATACGAGAACCTGATCCGGCAATCGCCTCATATAATTGAAAGGGTTTCATTGGGTCATATCGCTTCTTACCTCGGTATAAGCCAGGAAACATTAAGTCGCATACGAAGCAGGCTTTAACATTTGTCATCCCGGTTTTTGACCATTGTCAAAAGCCCCGCCACATGGTCCCAATAGATTTGCGGACACAACACCAAACCAATGGAACAAAAGCAACCCCAAAAACCTTCAGCGGCGTTTATTGGCGCTTCATGGACTGCTTTGATCGTCGGCATCTCAGCCTTTCTTATCGGGTTATGGAATGCTGAGATGGAGTTGAATGAAAAAGGATACTATTTTACCGTATTAATGTATGGACTTTTTTCAGCGATCTCTGTTCAAAAAGTAGTGCGTGACCAGCTTGAAGGAATTCCGGTCACTAATATATATTATGGTCTTGCCTGGTTCAGCACTATCCTGGCAATACTATTACTTACGGTAGGTTTATGGAATGCCGAGCTTACAAAAAGTGAAAAAGGCTTCTATGCAATGTCTTTTGTTTTAAGTATGTTCTCGGCGATCACGGTGCAGAAGAATACCCGGGATATGAATGCGGCAAAGACCGTCGAACCGGAGATATAATGTGATTCAGTTAATATTAAGTCGGCGGTCTAAAAGGAACCTGTCGTTTTCTTTACACAAAATATAAAAATGATAAATTCTGAAACGCGTAATTAAATATACCCTTTTAGGAATTTTGATCATGGTTGGAATTTTCGTAGCTCAGAACTATCCTGTATCGTCTCATGCTAAGAATCTTCCCCTCTTATCGGATACCAGTCACTTGCGCAAAAGTTTAGAATTAGTTATCAATACGGCTAAACCGCGCAACTATATAAATGTTGATGTGCTTGATACCATTGCCGAAAGAATACAACTTGAATTCCTGCACTATTCCAGCCGGGTAACTACACAGGATTATAAGGTCGGAGAAAACACATACAAAAATGTAATTGCATCTTTTGGCCCCGAAGGTGGCGAGAGAGTTATCGTGGGGGCTCACTATGATGTTTGCGGAGACCAGGATGGCGCTGACGACAATGCGAGTGGCGTGGCCGGTATCCTTGAACTGGCGCGACTCTTAAAGGACAAATCATTAAGATACAGGATCGACCTGGTTGCTTATACTCTGGAAGAACCGCCGTATTTTAATTCAAAGGAAATGGGCAGTTATATACATGCCAGGTCGCTGCATGATTCCAAAGTTCAGGTAAAAGGAATGATAAGTCTTGAAATGATCGGTTATTATTCGGACAAGAAAGATTCGCAGGATTACCCCATCGGCATTATGAAATGGATATATGGGGATAAAGGAAATTATATTACAATTGTTCAAAAAACATTTTGCGGAAAATTTGCTAAGCAATTCAAAAGACTTTCATTTAAGAACAATTCTATTCCCACAAAATCTTTCAGATCTCCTTCTTTCCTTGCCGGCGTCAGTCTTTCAGATCACAATAACTATTGGAAATTTGGCTATAGCGCCGTTATGATCACGAATACGGCTTTTTTCAGAAACCAAAATTATCACCAGCCCTCAGATAAGCTATTTACCTTAGATTTATTAAGCATGGGAAAAGTAATTGACGGAGTCTTCAGGGCCTTGATTGAATTGAAATGATTCAAAGCTAACTGACAGGGTCCCGCAATTTTAAGAAAATACATAGCTCCCTGGGTTCTAATTATTCTGAATGGAATGTTGGGCTGGCCTACAAAGTATTTGCAAAAGTGAAATATCATCAGAAAATAAAATGATCGGGTCGTAGCAACAGCAGGTAATGTCACAGGCGCGAACTTCTCCGAAAATGAATGGTCTCGCTTCTGCGAGCTCAAGCTCATTTGTACTTCTTAAGCTGGGACCAGCTATTTAATTCCCTGCTTACCTTTAGCATTATGAAAGTAGCTTTTTTCAGTACCAAATCATACGACAAAGAATACTTTGATCGTGTTAATTCGAACGGGCATCATCAATTCACCTATTTCGACGCGGCTTTGAATCCGGCAACAGCCGCGCTTGCAAAAGGACATACTGCTATATGTCTTTTTGTAAATGACAAGGCTGACAAAGAAACCATCGAACAGCTTTCAGCAAATAAGATAAAACTCATTGCCTTACGATGTGCCGGTTTCAATAATGTTGATCTTGAAGCCGCAGCAAAAAAGAATATCAAAGTTGTTCGGGTGCCCGCTTATTCGCCGGAAGCCGTCGCCGAACATGCCGTCGCACTGATACTTACGCTCAATCGCAAAACACATAAAGCCTACAACCGCATTCGTGAAGGTAACTTTTCATTGGAGAAATTGATCGGTTATAATCTGCATGGCAAAACTGTTGGAGTGATCGGAACAGGGAAGATCGGCCAGGCTTTTTGCAGGATCATGCTGGGCTTTGGTTGTAAGATCCTTGCTTATGACAAGTTTCCTTCTGAAGAAATGGAAAAAGCCGGAGTACTTTACCAGCAATTGAATGAAGTACTTTCTCAAAGTGATATCATTTCACTTCATTGCCCATTGTTGCCGGAAACACATCATCTTATTAACAAAAAGGCGTTTGAAAAAATGAAGAAGGGCGTAATGTTGATCAATACAAGCAGGGGTGCGGTTATTGATACGGCTGATGCAATCGAGGCACTGAAAAATGAACAGCTGGGTTATTTTGGAATTGATGTGTATGAACAGGAAGAAAAACTGTTCTTCAGGGATCTTTCTGAAGAGATCATTGCAGACGATATGATATCACGACTGATTAGTTTTCCCAATGTATTAATTACATCTCACCAGGGATTTCTTACAAAAGAAGCTTTAGAACAGATTGCAATGGTGACCTTGGAAAATATAAGCGATTTTGAAAAAGACAAAAACCTTCAAAATGAAATAAGATACCAATAGCCTGGATAGCGGGACAACGGGAACTGAATTAACTTACCTTCAAAAGCAACGACAATATGTACGGGGATCATCATTGATGTCAGCCTTGGAGCCAACCACGGGGAAGAAGCAAGAAACATGCTTAACAACATGGTCGTGCCAGGGGCATAAACTCACAAGGGCATTGCAGCCGGGTATTGGCTAAGAGATCAGAAGGGGTTCTTATATCTATTCAACTTTACGATTCATCGCCCAGGTATGAGAACATTATATTCTCCAATTTCTAAAAATGTTAAGGTGTGCACTTCCAAAATTGTGAACTTCAAACTTCTCCGGTAAACTAACTGCCTCTCACTTACTCAAAATTCACTCCCACTT
>JAICPX010000573.1 GCA_025929635.1 Chitinophagaceae bacterium | reverse complement strand
TTTTTGGGTTGGGCCGCAAGATCTGTTATTGCACTTATCGGCGGGAGTGACGGTCTTATCCCGAGCACGGCTAACCTGGTCCCGGAGATCTACTCCGGTATGCTGAATGCGATAGAGCGGGCTGATTATAAGAAAGCATATGGGATGCAGACACTCTCAGATGTTTATGGTGAACTATACCAGGCTGGTAAAACATTAGGCGAAAGTCTTTGGGCACTAAAGGTACTGATGAAAGAGAAGGGCTTGTGCGAACCCGTAGTAATGCCGCCGTTACAACCATTATCAAAAGAGGAAGAACTGAAACTGATAAGATCAATGAAAGAGTTAAGGGAGAAAGTAACATGAGTGCCTTACCAATCATAGCTGTAACAATGGGTGATCCGGCCAGCATTGGGCCGGAGATCGCGGTAAAGGCATTGCTGGAAAAAAAGATACATGATATATGCAGGCCATTGATTGTTGGTGATGCAAAAGTGTTTGACCAAATTATCAGCAGGTTAAAGCTGAATGCAAAAGTGAATGCAGTAAGCAAGGTGACCGATGCAAAGTTTGAGCCGGGAACAATTGATGTTTTCGATTTGAATATTACGGATATCGATAAGCTGCAGTTTGGAAAGATTGATGCCATGTGTGGCGAGGCTTCCTTCCAGGCAGTAAAAAAAGCAATTGACCTCGCCATGGCAAAAGAAGTAGATGCAACAGTGACGGGGCCTATCAATAAAAAATCAATCAATGAAGCAGGACATCATTTTGCCGGGCATACAGAGATCTATGCACATTTCACCGGCACAAAAAAATATGCAATGCTGCTGGTAGAAGATAATATCAATGTGATCCATGTAAGTACTCATGTATCGTTGCGACAGGCTGTTGATTTGGTAAAGAAAGACAGAATAGTACAGGTGATCGAGTTGATCGTCGATGGCTTGAAACGATTAGGGAAAACAAATTTGAAAATAGGTGTTGCGGGATTGAATCCGCATGCAGGTGACAGTGGTTTATTTGGAACAGAAGATGACCAGGAAATTTTACCCGCCGTTCATGAAGCAAAAAGATTAGGTTATGATGTGGTAGGACCTGTACCTCCGGATACAATGTTTGCAAAGGCAGCCATGGGAGCATATGGTGGAGTGGTGGCAATGTATCACGACCAGGGACATATTCCATTTAAATTGGCCGGTTTTAAATGGAATGCAGAAAAGCAACAAATGGATAGCGTGAAAGGAGTGAACATCACATTGGGGTTACCCATCATTCGCACATCAGTTGATCATGGAACTGCATTCGAAATTGCCGGAAAAGGAATAGCAAGTGCCGATGCCATGATACTGGCGATTGATAGCGCTGTGCAATTGAGCAAGAATAACGTTTAAAGGTTTAATACGTTTAAGGGTTTAAGGGTTGCTTAATGATGAAGGGAATTAAATTACGTAAAGGTCGATTCCCAACCATTAAACCCTTAACCAATCAACAATTCATGATAGCAGTAATAGCAGACGACTTCACCGGCGCAGCCGAATTAGCTGGTATCAGCCTGCGATATGGTTTGACAGTGAGCATCGGCCTGCATGATCAAATACGTACAGATGCAGATGTATTGATCATCTCTACGGACAGCAGGTCTTTGAAGAAAAGGGATGCTTTAAGAGTTACAGCTGAAACAGTTCGTAAAGTTGTTCAGCTAAAGCCTGATCTTATTTACAAAAAGATCGATTCTGTGCTTCGCGGTTTTGTGCTCGATGAATTGAAAGTTCAAATGGAAGCATGCGATCTCAAAAGAGCCTTCATTGTGCCGGCTAATCCATCGTTGGGAAGAACCATTATTGCCGGCAAATATTTTATTGATGGTAAACAGATCAATGAAACAGGATTCGTGGCCGACCCTGAGTTCCCGGTCATAAGTTCTTCTATTCACAAAATATTAGATGATGATTCGGTAAAGGTGCTGGAGCTTAGAGAAACATTCCCAGCAAGCGGCATTGTGGTTGGAGAATCAAAAAATGAAAAAGATATCGATGAATGGGTTAATAAATTAGACAATAGCTGGGTCCTGGCCGGCGCAGGCGACTTTTTTGACGCATTGCTCAGTAAACGATACCAGCAACAAAAGCTCCATCAATTTCACCTATTGCAGCCTTGCCTGTATGTCTGCGGCACATCATTCAAAGAACGAAAAGAATTTATAAACCATATCAGTGAAGAATTGAATTGCGTAGCGTATATGAATGAGAAAATTGATCAAACATGGATAACTAAAACGGCTGACATGATCAGAAAACACAATAAGGCTGTTATTGCGATCAGAGAAACCGCGGCCTCGGCACAGACTTTAAGAACAGTGATGTCAAAAGCTGTAAGAGAGATCCTGAAACGGAAAACAGTGAAAGAAATATTTATTGAAGGTGGTTCGACTGCTGCGGCTATTTTACAGGAGTTGGGTATAAAAAAACTTTTACCTGTGAATGAATTGCAACGTGGAGTTGTTCGAATGAAAGTAAATGATCTATTTATAACAGTGAAACCGGGTAGTTACAAAATACCGGAACAAATAAAAGAATTGTACTCGTTAAAATAATTGTATTGACAGTTTGCAAACACGACCTCACCCCATCAAGATTCTTCCTCTCGAAGAGTCTTTATCCCCTCTCCACGTCATTGCGGGCAAAGCGAAGCAAAGGAGAGGGGTGGGAGACTCTCCGCAGTTCGGAGTGATGATGGGGTGAG
>JAICPX010000628.1 GCA_025929635.1 Chitinophagaceae bacterium | reverse complement strand
ATAAACTTCCCTCCCGCTATTCAACTCAAAACGATAATACCGCGAATCAGCGCTTTTTAAAAGAGCGATCAGCGCCCTTTTATCTTCAGGACCGAGGGGGATGTCTTTAAGCACAATATCTTTTCTTTCAAGCTGTGCTTCCAGGTGAAAGGCGAAAAACAAGATCAGTGCGATGGAAAGGATGGTTGGCTTATTCATAAATCAATTATTTGGAGAATTTATAACTCGATGAAAAAATGCCAAAGCGTGAACTGAACTCAAATTTCAGTCGCCGGCAGACTGAATCCAATCCCATAATGTGGGGATGAGTTATAAGAAATTCCTGATTAATGACTTTAGGATAACCACTTTGGCAGGCAATAAAGTAATTAATAAATTAAGGGTAAACTTTTTGACAATCAGACAAGCCTGTTGCGTAGCGCAAGTGCGATCGCTTCGCCTGAGCTATGTACGTGAAGCTTTTCATAGATCTTTTTAATATGAGAACGGACGGTTTCAAGTGTAATATTCAATTCAGAAGCAACCATTTTATAACTGTGGCCTTTTACCAAAAGTCCAAGAACATCTTTTTCACGGTCAGTAAGTGTTTCTGTTTCGGGTTTCGCCGCATTAAACCGGGGGAACATATCGAGGACTTTTCGAGCAATCGATGCATTTAAAGATCCTCCTCCACTAGCAGTTTCTGTTATTGCTTCAATTATCCGAGCCGGTGGTGTCCGTTTCAGAATATAGCCGCTTGCTCCTGCACAAATCGATTGAAATATCCTATCGTTATCATCAAAAACAGTCAGCATTAGGATCTGTACCGCAGGAAATTGTTGCTTGATCTGCCAAACAGCTTCAATCCCGTTCACTTTGGGAAGATCGATATCCATCAAAATCACATCCGGTTCAGTGGCCGCCACATCATCTACTGCACGCGTTGCATCAGCAAACGCGCCGGTAAATAATATACCGGGACTGCCTTTAAATAAAATGGAAAGGCTATCGCGCATGTCATCATTGTCTTCAAAAATCAGGAGTCGTATGGGTTTTACAGGAATGGTCATATTCAGCATCTCCGAAATTAATTGCTTTAAAAATTCATTTGTATCCCATATTCATGTTATACCGGCATATTTAATGAAACAATGGTTCCTTTGTTTTCGCCTGAATGGATTTCCAATTGAGCATTCAGCTCAGCTGCACGGGATTGCATGTTATCTAATCCGTTGCCCTTCTTAATCGAAGTGATAGTAAAACCCGTTCCTTCATCAATTATTACCATCCTAAGATATTTTTTTTGCTGCTCAAACCGGATGTCAGCTTTTTTTGTTTTTGAATACTTCGCCAGGTTATTTACAGCTTCTTTAAAGATCAGGTAGAGATTTTTTCTTTGCGGCATCGTCAGCTTTACATGGCTGAGTATTTCAGGACTTTCTAATCGAAAACTGATCCCGGCGGCCTCAAGCACTTCAGATGCATATTCCCGCATTCTTACGATGAGACTTTCTAATGAATCATTTCCCGGCTTGGTACTCCAGACAAGATCGTCCATTGCATCTAAGGTTTTTTGGCTGCGTTGCTGTATTTTTTGCAATAACACCATATTATCATTTCCATTCTCCATTTCGTTTGACAATGACGATTTGCAAAGAATATTAATACTGCTTAACGTAGAGCCGATATCATCATGCAGATCCCGCGATACACGCAACCGAAAGCGTTCTACCTCCAGTCTTTTATTTAATTGATATTTATATAGCGCATAAATTGATACTCCAACTATTGTTATTGCTAAAGAAATAAACCACCATGTTTTCCAGAAAGGCAGTCGAATGGAAAATTTTATTGTTTCTTTACTTTCATGCCAATGAGTTCCATCTATGCTGGCTGCTACGCGAAATACATAATGTCCGGAAGGTAGAGAAGTAAACAAAACGCTGTTATTGTTTCCCAGATCTTTCCATTCACCGGCCAGCCCGTCAAGCATATAGCGATATCGCACCTTATTGGCATTAAAATAATAGGGCGCCACAAAGCTTACTTCCATAGAACGTTGATTGTATTTCAACGAAAATACAGGCCCTTTATTTATATAACTTGAATCGTCTTCATTTACCCTTACTTTTTGAATAGAGACATTAAGGAAATGATTGCGCGGAGGAATATTTT
>JAICPX010000101.1 GCA_025929635.1 Chitinophagaceae bacterium | reverse complement strand
TCCTTCGCCAGGTCGACTGATAAATTGGTCTTCCATTGAGGACGGTAATTTTCGGTCAAATGGGAATATAGGGCTAAAGCATAGGCCATAACTGGAACAGGCATGATAGCAGCATATCTCCATTTCTTTTCCCAAATACCATCAAACGACCGCCCTGTTTCAACTAAATTTCGATATAGCATTACCCCGTGTCCTGAAAATATTCCGGCAAGGAATATAAACAAGTCATCTTCACTGCCGGTCTCATACTCGATCTTATTTTCTGTCAAACTAATTTTTATAAAACTGTGATCAAGAAGAAGCAATAACTGCCCTGTGTGTTTTAAAAGAGATTTTGAGATCATGAACTCATAGTGAAACATTTCTCCTGACCTTTTAACCAGCAACTCACAGTCATTGGTTCCACCTTCGATTTCCAATGGAGTATCAATTGTATCTCTGATATCCCCGGCTATAGTAACTGAAATTCTCTCTTTATCAACTTTAAATAAATCGCAGAAATCAAAAATCAATGCCTCTATATTGACTTCGTTGTGAGAAAAAGTTTGAGGGAAGAACTCCCTCGTAAAAAGTATAGTATGGGTTTTACTGCCTGGGTACCCATAAATTTGTATCAACCATCGAAAACATTCTTGCACCCAATTTTTATCATCATCGGATATCCAATAATTATTTTTCTTAGACACTGAAAGTAGTTTGTCAATAATCAATCACCTGCTCCTCTATAGCCTGCGGCAACTCTCTCCATTCATATTGCTGGTTACGAAGTTGTGGTTCAAATCCTGCTTCACGAATTGCTTCCTGAATACTTTTATATGTAAACCGATGTGGCGCACCGGCTGCACTTACAACATTTTCTTCCAGCATGATGCTTCCAAAATCATTGGCGCCGGCATGTAGGCATAATTGCGCAACCTGTTTTCCAACAGTCAACCAGCTTGCCTGTATATTCTTGATATTGGGTAACATGATGCGGCTGATCGCGATCATGCGGATATATTCTTCCGGACTGGTGAGATTATGAACACCGCGGATCTTTGCCAGCAATGTATCCACATCCTGGAAAGTCCAGGGTATAAATGCAAGGAAACCCTTTGCTCCTTCGGGCTTGCGGCTTTGTACTTCTCTTATTTTTATCAAATGTTCAAATCGTTCTTCGATTGTTTCTACATGGCCAAACATCATCGTCGCTGAAGTCGTGATATTTAATTTGTGCGCTTCCTGCATGATGTCCAGCCATTCCTGCGCTCCGCATTTTCCTTTGCTGATCAGGCGCCGAACACGATCAACTAATATCTCCGCACCTGCTCCCGGTAATGAATCCATCCCCGCTTGTTTTAATGCGATCAAAACATCACGATGATTGCTTTTCTGCAACTTGGTAATATGCGCCACTTCAGGCGGGCCGAGCGTATGCAGTTTGATTGCTGGAAATTCTTTCTTTATCTGGCGAAATGTATTAACATAAAAATCCAACCCTAACCCCGGATGATGACCTCCCTGTAATAACAACTGGTCACCTCCCCAGCGAATGGTTTCTTCAATTTTTTTCCGGTAGGTTGGCATGTCGGTGATATAAGCTTCAGGATGACCCGGGATCCGATAAAAATTGCAGAACTTACAATTGGCAATACACACATTGGTCGTATTCACATTGCGATCGATCTGCCAGGTAACTTTTCCATGAGGCACCTGTTTTTTTCTTAACTCATCGGCTAAGAACATCAGGTCGGTAAGCGGCGCATTCTCAAATAAAAAAACTCCCTCTTCCCCGGACAGGAATTCAAAACGGGCGGCTTTCTGGTATAGGTCCTGTAGTTGCATATTCGTTCGAAAAGGTGAGTTGGAAGAAAGAGTATAACAGGTTTAATAAGTTTAAAAGGTTCAATAGGTTAATTCACAGGCAGCGACATATCTTTCTAAACCTTTTGAACCTGTTGAACTTCTTCGTCGTCCTTAAGCTCTCTTCCAAAGGTTAGCAAGCAAAGGTAAAGAAGGGAGAATCATTCAGTTAAATTGCCGCCTGTAATATTTATTGCATTATTATAATATCTTGCCGGTTTCAATGCAGCAAATAAGACAAACTATTCGTCTATTTGCTGAATCCCGACTTAGTCGGGCCAAGTGATTGATTAATAGTAATGCAAAAGACGGTAACACAATTCTTATTTAGCTTTTTATTAGCTGTCTCCATTTCAGCAACAGCCCAGGAGCAATTTGTTGAGCCCCCTGCAAAACTTTTGACATCATTTCGCTTTCGACAGCTGTCGGGTGGTGTGGTTCTGCTAAAGGCAATGTTTGCCAACTATGCTGATACACTCAATTTTATTTTAGATACGGGCAGCGGGGGAATTTCACTTGATTCAACTACTGTAGATTATTTTAAGATCACGCCAACACCATCTGATCTTACGATTCTTGGTATTGCCGGTACACGTAAAGTAAGTTTTGTATACAACCAGAAATTAAGGTTGCCGGGGCTTACTGTCGATAGCCTGAACTTTCATGTCAACAATTATGATATTCTTACTGCAGTGTACGGGGAAAAGATAGATGGGATCATTGGATATTCGGTATTGAGCCGCTATATTTTTTGGATCAATTATGACAGTTTAAAGATCAACATTTATTCCAATGGACCCCTAAAATATCCCCGTGGCGGATGGCTGTATGAACCAATACTTCGGACATTACCGGTGCAAAATGCACGGATAAGAGATGAGGTAACAGCAAATTCAAGATTTTTATTTGATATTGGTGCCGGCCTGTGCCTGATGCTAAACAAAGATTTTATTGAAGACAGCAATTTTCTAAATAAAAAGAGAATTCTGTACCCGAAGGAGGCGGAAGGCGTTGGTGGTAAGATAGACATGCACATGACCGTGATAAAAGAAGTGAGGATAGGACCTTATCGATTCCGGAATGTGCCTGTGTTTGTTTTTGAAGATACTTATAATATTACTTCTTACCCATACCTGAGCGGTATTATCGGCAATGATATTTTAAGACGCTTCAACATGATACTGAACTATGCAAAAAAGGAATTCTATTTCTTACCCAACTCGCATTACCAGGATGGGTTTGATTACGCCTATTCAGGAGTTGAATTATATATGATCGATGGAAAAATAATCTTAGGCGATGTTGCCACTGGCTCGCCTGCCGAATTGGCCGGATTGAAAGAAGGTGATGAAGTGATCGGTATCAACAATGCAATTGGCCAGAACCTGCAACTTTTCAAATCCGCTTTACAAGCACAAGGTGAAAAGATCAGGATGATCGTCAACCGGGACGGTGAGCTGATGGAATTCCACTTCAAGATAAAGAGCATACGCTGAACTTTTTCTTCTGCTCCAATTAGTTAATTTTGCAAACTGTTTTATTGAGTATTTATGATACGATTTGAAAGATTTGTACTGCCAAATGGTTTAAAGGTCATTGTTCACCGGGATAATTCCACCCCAATGGCTGTGGTAAATATCATGTATGATGTGGGAGCACGGGATGAAGATCCCAACAAAACCGGTTTCGCTCACCTATTTGAACATTTGATGTTTGGCGGAAGTTTACATATTCCAAGCTACGATGGTCCACTGCAAATGGCAGGTGGTGAAAATAATGCTTATACCTCAAACGATGTTACTAACTATTACATTCAGTTGCCTGCTGAAAATTTGGAAACCGCATTTTGGCTCGAAAGTGACCGTATGTTATCCCTTGCATTTGGTGAGAAAAGCCTGGAAGTGCAGCGCAAAGTAGTGTCCGAGGAATTCAAAGAGCATTATTTAAATAAACCGTATGGCGACGTATGGCATAAGATGCGTGATCTTGCCTATAAAATTCATCCTTACCGCTGGATGACGATCGGGAAAGATCTTTCACATATCGAGAATGCAACGCTCGAGGATGTAAAAAGATTCTTCTTTAAACATTATCGTCCACAAAATGCAATACTTGTTGTTGCGGGAAATATAACTGTCGAAAAAGTAAAAGAGCTGACCGAAAAATGGTTTGGTGATATTCCCACAGGTGAAAAATACACCCGCGATCTTCCCCAGGAACCAGAACAAACCGAAGCGCGGAAGATGGAAGTGAGAGCTGATGTTCCATTGGATGCCTTTTACAAGTGCTGGCATATTTACCCGCGAAAAGATAAAAGGTATTATATCGCCGATCTTATCACCGAGATCTTAAGCGGTGGCGGATCATCAAGGCTCTTTCATTCATTGGTAAAAGAAAAAAAACTGTTCAGCGCTATTGAATGTTATCATAGCGGTAGTTTGGATGCAGGTACCCTGGTAATTGAAGGCAAACTGGTAAAAGGTGTGAAGATGGAAGATGCAGAGAAAGCTGTGGAAAATGAATTGGAGAGAATGAGAACAGAAAAAGTAACGGCTACCGAACTGCAGAAAGTAAAGAATAAAGTAGAAAGCCTCATCGCATTTGAAGATATGAGCCTGACAAACCGGGCAAACAGCCTTGCATTTTATGAATTGCTTGGCGATGCAGACCTGATGAATCATGAACTGGAAAAATACAATGTAGTCACGGCGGAAGATATATTACGGGAAAGCCGGAACATATTCCGCCCGGAAAACAGCAATACGCTTTATTATCATTCAAAGAATTGATCCATGGAAACGCTTACGGTTGACAGGAAAATAGCACCGCCAATTACAGATGCAATAAACTTTCATCTTGAACTAAAGCCTTATGAAAAATTTACCCTTGATAATGGCGTCCCCGTGTTTGGGATCAACGCAGGGGCCGAAGACGTATTGATGGTGGAAATGGTTTTTTTTGCCGGTAACAGCTTTGAAGAAAAAAATCTTGTAGCTGCCGCTACAAATTTTTTGTTGAAAAATGGCACTTCCAAAAAGAAGGCTTTCCAGATCAATGAACATTTTGAATATTATGGCTCGTTTTTGAACCGTGCGTGTTACAACGAAACTTCAACCATTACACTTCACTGTTTAAATAAACATATCAACGAGTTGTTGCCGGTTGTCGGGGAATTGATCACTGATTCTGTTTTCCCTGAAGAAGAGTTGGCGATCTTTAAACAAAATCAAAAACAGCGGCTCAGTGTAAGCCTGAAAAAATGTGAATTCGTAGCAGGGCGCCTTATTGATTCTTATTTGTACGGCGAGGATCATCCGTATGGAAAATTCACCAGCCATGCAGAATATGATGCGCTGAGCAGGGAAGAACTCGTTGCCTTTTTTGATAAGCACTACCGGAATGGAAACTGCATGATCTTCGCCGCAGGTAAGCTTCCCGCCGATCTTTTTCAATCGTTGAATAAACATTTTGGAAAACTCGCTTTAGGAAATAATTTTCAGAAACCCATTCACAACATTTCATCAGCGAAGAAACCGGGTGAAAAATCAAGGATAAGCAATGATCCGAACGGAGTGCAGGGAGCGATCAGGATCGCAAGACCATTTCCCAATCGTCATCATCCGGATTTTCAAAAAGCAATGGTGCTGAATAATATTTTTGGTGGATACTTTGGCTCGAGGCTGATGTCAAATATCCGCGAGGATAAAGGGTATACCTATGGCATTCACAGCTATGTGCAGGATCATATCCAGCAATCCGCCTGGGTCGTCAGCACAGAGGCAGGTAAAGATGTTTGCCAGGCAACGATCGACGAAGTGTACAGGGAAATGAAAAGATTGTGTGATGAACCCATTGGTGAAAAAGAATTGCAATTGGTAAGAAATTATATGATGGGAATAATACTTGGTGACCTGGATGGACCCTTTCACATTATAGCAAGATGGAAAAGTTATATCCTGAATGGACTTGATGAGCACTATTTCTATAAGGCTATCGAAACGATCCGGACAGTAACGGCTGAAGAACTACAACAGTTAGCAAAAAAATATCTTAACCACGGGGAATTTTACGAGTTGGTTGTGATTTAATTACCAAAGATGGGCTTTTTGATCCGCATATTTGTCGTGGCCGCAATTTCGTTTGCGCTTGCACATTTATTAGGCGGAGTACATGTTACAGATTTTTGGACCGCCCTGATATTTGCTATTGTACTTGCCTTGCTGAATATGTTTGTCAGACCTCTTTTGATCTTATTTACCTTGCCTGTTACGTTTATTACACTCGGATTATTCTTATTGGTGATTAATACGCTCGTAGTCTTACTCGCCAGCAAGCTTGTTGACGGCTTCAGCATTGACAATTTCTGGTGGGCATTATTGTTTAGTATTATTTTATCAATTATAACTTCCGCGATTGATAAAAGGGAAAAAAAGGATCGGCAGCCTTCAAAGTAGATCATTCGATATTCATCCTGAACCTTTTCGCCTGCTCCCTGATCATCTTTTCAACTTCGGTTTCCAATGTTTGATCTGTATTGTTCTTTACTTTTTTTGCTCTTTCTTCGTTTATATAGATCTCCCGTTTTGCACTTATTGCCCTGATCTCATTTTGTATATTGGTTCTTTCAATACTTTTCTGTGCTATGATCGCTTTGAGTTGTGACTTATTCTTATTGCGTAATGAGTCGGGTAGTGTTTTCATGTCTATCCTTTCAAGTATCGATTTATCATCGCTGCTTGCATCGACAAGATCCCAGGAGCCATTAAAATAAAGATTTGTATCCGCCTTAGCCGATATTCGGCCAACCGCGGCCGACCTGCTGAATGCACGATTCTTCATATCCATACTGCCTTGAAGGGCTAAGCCCTGTGTTCCCTCTTTTCCATAACTTATATAGGTTCCGTTCAGTTGATAATTCAACGTGATCAATGTGCTGTCATAAGGAGTGGGTATATCTTCAGGTCTTGCATCGGAATTGATATTTGTAAAATTTCCATTACCACATTCTGCAGAAAGGTTCCAATGTTCTTTTATTCCCTGCAAACGATCACCGCAATAAATGGTATTTACGATCACTCCTTTTTTCTTTGCTTCATTACAAGCCTGTGTATAATGCAGGTTTCCCTGCAAAAAATCCTCATTGCCGGAAATAAAGATCACTTTGTAAGCATTGGAAGCCGTATCCCACGTTAATTCATCCAGGGATGTATAGATCACCTGCCCACAATATTCCCTGCCGCCATGGGTGGTCAAAGAAAAAAGATGCTGTGATAGTTTATCGAGGTCGGAACTGAAAGGTGATATTTGTTTTACATAACCTTTTGCGGCATCATTATCATCTCTTCCATATTCATACAATGCGATCTCGATCCGGGGAGTTTCTCCGTCGCATTTTGCTTTACCCATCACGCTAACCATATTCCACAATTGTGCTTTCGCCTGGTCGATCAATCCATCCATGCTGTTGCTGACATCAAGCAGGATGGCTGCTTGTATCTTAGATTTTGTTATTGGAGAGGTGGGTACCTGGGAAACGATCTCTTTCGATGGAGAGGAAAAACTTAGTACAACCCAGGAAGTAATGAATGTGACAGCAGGTTTCAAAAGCAAGTTCATAGCAAAAAGTTTTCTTTAAGATGCAGTATTTTTTTGTTTACACACGATGGAACTTTTCTTTTCCCAATGTTTTAACAATTTAAAATTAGATACGTCTTTATTTTATAGGTTTGCAACATGACTTTCGATAGGAAGAGTTTATCAAACGAAGAGCTCATAAGATTTTATCGTTCATTGCTTTGGCCGAGAATGATTGAAGAAAAAATGCTGGTATTATTACGGCAGGGAAAGATCTCCAAATGGTTTAGCGGAATCGGGCAGGAAGCAATTGCTGTTGGTGCTACCCTGGCTTTGGCGGATGATGAATGGATCATGCCTTTGCACCGGAACCTCGGTGTTTTTACTGCCCGCAACATGCCACTCCATAAATTATTTATGCAATGGCAGGGAGCAAAAGAAGGATACAGTAAAGGTCGAGAAAGAAGTTTTCATTTTGGAAGCCGGGAACATCATATCTGTGGAATGATCTCGCATCTTGGTCCTCAGCTTGCCATTGCTGATGGTGTTGCATTAGCTTATAAACTCAAGAAAGAAAACAAAGTCTCATTGGCGTTTACCGGTGAAGGCGGAACAAGCGAGGGTGATTTTCATGAAGCGCTGAATGTTGCCGCAGTCTGGGACCTGCCCGTAATAGTTGTAATTGAAAACAATGGTTATGGCTTAAGTACACCTGTCAATGAGCAATACCGTTGCATTAGTTTAGTAGATAAGGCCAGGGGCTATGGAATAGAAGGAGTGATGATCGATGGAAATAATTTACTATCTGTGTATGATACTATAAAAGGGGTGCGAGAGTATTGCATTAAAAACCATAAACCTTATTTAATAGAATGCATGACCTTCAGGATGCGTGGTCACGAGGAAGCAAGTGGTACAAAATATATTCCGCAGGAATTATTTAAGATCTGGGAACTCAAGGACCCGATCAAAAGCTATGAAGATTATTTGATCAGCGCCGGGGTAGTAGATGAAATGCAGGTAACCGCTATAAGAAATGAATTCAGGGATAAAATCGAAGAAGAACTGGCAATAGGATTCCAAACAAACAATATTGCGCCGGATGCAGAAGAAGAGTTAGAAGACGTTTATGCCGTGAGACGTCAGACGTCAGGTGTGAGTATCATTGACAACTCAAAACCTTTTCACGCCTCACGCCTCACTTCTCACGAAAAAAGATTGATCGATGCCATCAGCGAGGCATTAAAACAATCAATGGAACGTCATCCAAATTTGATCCTGATGGGACAGGACATTGCGGAGTATGGCGGTGCATTTAAGATCACTGAAGGTTTTGTCCAGGAATTTGGTAAAAAAAGGGTGAGAAATACACCGCTTTGTGAAAGTGCGATCGTTGGTGCTGCACTTGGTTTATCACTGGAAGGATATAAGAGCATAGTGGAAATGCAATTCGCCGATTTTGTATCCGTAGGTTTTAACCAGGTTGTAAACAATCTTGCAAAGATCCACTACCGCTGGGAGCAACATGCTGATGTAGTGATCCGGATGCCGACAGGTGGTGGCGTTGGTGCGGGTCCTTTCCATTCGCAAAGTAATGAAGCATGGTTCACCAAAGTTCCCGGGTTGAAAGTTGTTTACCCTTCTACGCCGGTTGATGCCAAAGGGTTGTTGATAGCTGCCATCAACGACCCTAACCCGGTAATGTATTTTGAGCATAAAGCATTATACCGTTCGGTAAGCGGGCCAGTTCCTGAAGATTATTATGAGATCGAAATTGGTAAAGCAAGACATGTGAGAGAAGGTGATGAAATTTCTATTATCACGTATGGCAGCGGCGTGCATTGGGCAGAAGATTATGCTGCTGAGCACCCGGAGATATCCATTGATATAGTAGACCTGAGAACACTTACACCATTAGATTATTTATCAATTCGTGAAGCAGTTCAGCGGTCAGGAAGAGTATTGATATTGCACGAGGACACATTGATCGGTGGTATCGGGGGAGAAATTGCAGCCTGGATCGCTGAAAATTGTTTTGCAATTTTAGATGCGCCGGTTATGCGTTGTGCTTCCTTAGATACGCCTGTTCCTTTCAATATTGAACTGGAGAAAAATTTTTTGGCAAGGTCAAGGTTAGATGAAACGGTTCAAAGGTTGGTAAACTATTAAATTCTTTGCCCCTGAATGCTATAGAGGGGGCTTTGGTCGCATTGCATACTTCAACATTTCCAATAACTTCAACGGAATACTTAGATTCAATACGCATCGTTACCCGGATGCATTATGCAGCACCAAGGCAGAATAGAATGATTAAGCAGAAAAAAAACCAAAAATCCAATCAACATTTCATAGCCGGTTAAGTCCCCTTCAGGGGATTCAGGGCTTACGAATAACGTAAAGAAAAATTTAATAACAGCTAACCGTTCTGATGATTCAATAAAAAAATTAATGACAAATTCCTGATAATTTATTCACAACCGAAAAATATCCGTGTCACCGCGTATAAAGAACCAAGTAAAAGATTGAAACATTCTAATTGCAGCATTTACCAAGTTGGATCGGTAAATTCCCGGTTTTGGCTGTTTAGGAGTAGTAAATTTCATCTTGACCTCAGTTAATTACCCGCTATAGTGGTTAATAGTTAGGCAATTACCAGACAGTAAAATCCCTACCTCAAAATTGTAAAAGTTGACTACCCTGTTTACTCTTTCTCCGGAAAAAGTAAACTTTTACTTTTAAACTCATATTTCGCTAATTAACTATTGACATTAATTAGGAATATTTATAAATCCATAACTATGAAACGAACATCGACCCTTGTTACTTTATTGTTCTTTTTCTTTTATGCCAGTTCGCAAATAGTTGCTCCATCTGTTATGAATACAGGGGGAGGCACCGCTCAGTCAGGTTATTATCAATTTGAATGGAGTATAGGTGAGTTATCACTGGTCGGAGACATGACCAGTTCAAACAATTCTCTCGTTATTACAAATGGATTCATCCAATCATTGATTCAATATCCGACACGGGACGATGTTCTTAATTTTTTCGATGATGATGAAATAAAAGTATTTCCAAATCCTGCATCAAGCTATGTTGAAATTAATTTTCTAACTAATCAAAGAGGACGCATAACGATGAGCTTTTATGATGGCGCTGGAAAAAAGATCTACACATCATCCGATCCATACTATGGCGTTGGGCTGATCAAAAGAATTCCTGTTGATAAGCTGCCAAATGAAGTATACATGTTGCGTATCGACCTCGATCCGTATGCGGGTTATTCTGCAAAAAATGGAACCTATAAAATTATAAAGATCAAGTAAAAACATTTCCGGATTAAAATCCATTGCTATGAAAAAAGTTTTACTCTTAGTATTTATTGCAATTTCCGTTTATGCTTTTGGCCAGGCACCCCAGATGATCAACTACCAGGGAGTTGCCCGAAACTCGGTAGGTAATGTGCTACCAAATAAAAAACTTGCCATGCGTCTAAGTATCCGCGAAGGCGCAGCAAGCGGAACTATTGTTTATAAAGAAACAAGAATAGTAACTACAAATAGTTTTGGTCTTTTCACCATTGCTATTGGTAGCCCCGGTGCTAATGACGTTACCGGAACTATTAACGGCATTGACTGGAGCACTGCCGCGAAATTTATACAAGTTGAAATAGATCCTGGAGGAGGATCTAATTTCATCAATATGGGAACAGCACAATTGTTATCTGTTCCCTATGCGCTTTATGCAGGAAACTCAGGATCCCAGAACGGGCAGGCGGGGGGAGAACTCTCCGGATCCTATCCCAATCCATCAATAAAGGATGGAGTGGTTACGACAACAAAGCTGTCAGATAATGCTGTCACAACGTCCAAGATCGTCGATGCATCTGTTACAAGTTCAAAACTTGCCCCGGGTGTTATTCCGACTTCCTTACCTCCAAATGGAAATGCGGATGGTGATCTTACAGGTACTTATCCAAACCCTCTTATAAAAAACGGGGCAGTTACAACCAATAAACTTGCGGATAATTCTATTACGACATCCAAAGTTGTTGATGGCTCAATAACGCTGGCAAAGCTTGGGCCCGATGTAATTTTTAGTGCAGGTAGTCCTGCCGGCCCTGCCGGTGGCGACCTTTCAGGTTCTTATCCAAACCCTGCAATTAATAACGGAGCGATCACATCGACTAAACTTGCCGATAATTCGGTAACAACTTCCAAAATTGTTGATGCATCCGTTACAAGTTCAAAACTTG
>JAICPX010000555.1 GCA_025929635.1 Chitinophagaceae bacterium | reverse complement strand
CCCCCCGACCCCCTCTCCACGTCATTGCTACGGGAAGCGGAAGCAAGTGGAGAGGGGGAGCAAGGTGTGAAAGGGTGAAAATGTGGGGTAAGAGCCCACAGCATTTGGTGGTAACATCATTTGCGGGTAAACCTTGCATGCTGAAATGCCACATAGGTTAGCGCCTGAGGACTGCTCGTCCGATGCTAACGGGTAGGCAGATTGATCTCGCTTCAGGCGAGACAGATAAATGATACCTGTTTTCGTCATTGCGACGCTTAGCGGAGCGATGCGGAAGCAACAGAATCCGGCTTACAGGTTTGCAGCGATTTTTTATCTGGATATGAAAAAGCTCATTACCGCCATTACATTGCTACTGGTCGTAATCACCAGTTGCAAAGACAGGTCCCGGCGCAAGGTGGAAGTATCAACAACTGATAGTGCTCAGGTACGTGATCCGCAACAGGATACTTCGCAGCAAGTAATTATTACCGAAGACAGCGTTGAAATCGTTCAACGGAGAGACTCTATATTATTAAAACTAACCGATAATATCCTTGGGACAATTAAGAATAAAAACTATCCTGCCCTGGCAACTTATATTGATCCCGTCGAGGGGATCAGGTTTTCTCCTTATGCCTATATCGATACTCTTCGTCATTTAAAATTTTCCAGCGTTGCGTTTATTGCGGAGGCCAACAATCGTAGCCAGGATAGTATGGTCTGGGGCGAATTTGATGGCACCGGGGACCCTATAAAAATGACCCTTAACAAATATATGCAACGATTTGTTTACGATGTTGAATTTATAAAGCCTGAAAAGCGCAGTGTTAACGAATTTATCAGCGGTGGAAATTCCCTGAATAATCTTTTAACGGTGTATAAGAATTGTGACTTTACCGAATCGCATTTTTCCGGCTTTGAAGAAAAGTATGGTGGGCATGATTGGCGAACTCTTCGTCTTGTTTTTAAAGAAAGAAATAAAAGATTTTATTTGGTGGGAATTGTGCATGATGAATGGACTATCTAAACATGCTGTTTCCAATATGCCCACCTAACTCCATTAACCATGCGATACCAAGATGTACCAGTAGTCCCCCGATGATCGATCTTGTGTTGTAAACAACAACGCCCAGTATCATTCCCCCAAAATACGAACTGATACATTCACCAAGTGGTTTGCCAAAATGTATGGTACAATAAAAACAAGCCATGGGTAAGATGGCATCTTTACCCACGACTTTTACAAAGGCTAACACGAGAAACCCACGAAAGAAAAGTTCAACCGAAACAAAATCACTCCCATAAGACAATTCATGCAGTACATGATAAAACCAGCGGTTCTTTACATCATATAAAACGGGGTCGACATCCTTTAGCCGTGGGTACATATGTAAAAAGTCACGCTGTGTTGATGCGGCTGCTATCAGGGGGACCATGATCAACAGCATCAATAAATATGGTTTCCAGTTAAATTTCCGGGCCGTCAACCCAAAAAAACTTTCCCTGGAATAAAATATTTTCCAAATGATAAAAAGGATGAATGAGATTACGATCAACCTGATTGGCCAATAAATGACCTGGTTCCAGTAATAGTTCCATGAGGCGTCATCAGACAAAGGAAACGCGGTCGGCATTACCATCTTCCATGAAAAAATAGCCGGCGACAAGAAAATAAGCAAAAGGATTAATGAGTGTCTAAAATAATTTTTACCCTGGAGAAAATAAAAAGAATAGGGTAGTGCAAATGCGATCAAAAAAGTAAGATAGCGAAATAGGAATGAAACTGCTGTCGAATGAGCATCGATCCACGGATCGATAGCAAACTGGAAATTTACATAGATCATTAAGGCAGTCAGTACTGTACAGGAGGCAAATACCCCAATATTCATTGTGCTGATGTAAGTAATAATGTACTTCAGGATATCCTTCATGAAAACGGAAAATAGAAGTTTTTTTACTACTGCTTAAACTTTTTTCAAAGCGGGTGTTCTCATATTGCATGTTTGAATTTTCCACAACCCTAAAAAACTATAAAATGAAAAAATTGTCAATTAACCGGATCAGCATAGGCGCACTTGCACTCGTTCTTGCCACTATGCTTTTTTCCTGCCAGAAAGATGTAAGCTCAACAAACAATCAAACAGTAACTGAAGAGCAAGCCGCTTCTTATTCAGAAGAAAGCTCAATGGCCGAAGCAAGCTTCGATGATGCGGAAGATATCGCTACCACTGCAGCCGATGAAGAAGGTAATGCCAGCGAGTATGGTATCAACGGACGTGGTTTCAACCCTTCATTCATCGAATTAAGAGCCGCAATTGGTAATTGCGCAACCATTACAGTGAGTCCGAACGATTCTACCTATCCGAAAACCATTACCATTGATTTCGGAACCGGATGCCTGGGACTTGATGGCAAGTTTCGTTCAGGCGCAATTGTGGTACATCTTACTGCACCGTTGCGCAGACCCGGCTCTGTGGTTACAATCACCTTTAGAAATTATTTTGTTAATCGTGTTCACCTGGAAGGAACAAAGATCATCAGCAATCTTAGCGATCCTCCGGCCCACAAATGGAGTATCAATGTGGTAGGTGGTAAAGTAACATTCCCCACAGGCAGAGGCTGGAGCTATCAAAGTTTGAAGGTAAAAACACAGGTAGCCGGTATGGATACAAGGATTGTCCGTGATGATGTGTATGAAATTACTGGTCGTTCACAAACTGAATTCAACAGTGGTTTGACGATAACGCTCAATACCGAGACCCCATTAGTGAAGAAAGTTGCCTGTCCGTGGATAAGCGACGGTATATTGAAGATAAAGATCAATGACCGCGTACTGTACCTTAACTATGGTATTCCTAATAATGGTCAATTCGATAACAAGGCCCTGTTGACATGTAAT
>JAICPX010000518.1 GCA_025929635.1 Chitinophagaceae bacterium | reverse complement strand
CTTTCTGATGTGATCCATTTTTTTACCTGCATAGGTATTCCTGCAGATATAGTTAATTTCGTCCATGATTAGAAAGTAATAACGATCTGCTTGCTCAACAGACCATTTTTCCGCGGTATAAAGCCAGATTTCTTCCAGATCAGAAATTGCTTTTTTGCTGATTACATACGGTAGGGGTTTCATTTGCTGCGAAGCTTCTTTAAATGGGCCTGTGGGTTGAAATTCTTGACGTATCCGCTTTTTTCCCCTAAGACAAGTGCTTTATTAAGCTCTTTCTTTTTCGATTCCTCTTCCTGTAAAAGCCTCAATGCGGTCCGGATTACTTCACTTGCAGAGTTATATCTGCCTGAAGCTACCTCTTTTGATATAAACTCCTCAAAGTACCGGCCCAGTAAAATGGATGTGTTGTGCGCCATACGTTTTTTTGTAAAAATACCAATTCTTGGTATTTTTTACAAGCCTCTTTTTAGTGGGAAAGGGCTTCATCTGAATTTAACGTATATATCTATTTTTAGAGCTCAGGAATGTAAACCCACTCCAAAAAAAGGTGTATTCTTTTACAGAACCTGGCATAAACCGACAAAAACCTACATGTAGTCCCGACAAGGAGAGAGTTCGAACTTTTTAAATCAGGATTTATTACGACTAGCTGGTTTCAACGAAGTGTTTGAGGTTGAAACGGTGGGCATGAAGGACTCAGAAACTCAAAACTCAAAGCCCCTTAAACCCTAATTGTTCTTTAGTGTGCGAATAATGCTTTTTATTTTTAAAATTGATTTTTTTTAACCTGTGATTTTTATGCAAGTATTCCAACACATGTAATTTACCATCTGAGATTTCTGTTCCGAATAAATTTATTTCTTCCAAATTAGTCAGGGTATATAAATTCTCTATCGTTTCAAGTTTTCCGTTCCCTAAGTAGAACAATGTTTTCAAATTTGGAAGTTCAGCAATAGAATCGATCGAATTGATTTCTTTGCAGTTTTCGATCAATAAACGTTCAAGGTTAGTCAACCCGGATAAATCATTCAAATCTTTTAGGTTACTGCAATCAAATATGTCAACCGTTTTGAGTGCTTTCATTGTTTGGATTCCTTTTAAGGAAATCAGGTTTCGCGCAAATCCAAAAAGTAGTTCCCTCAGGTTTATCAAGCCGGACAAGTAGCTTAATTCAAAAAGATCATATTTCTCCAGGCGTAATGTCTCTAATAAAGGATTTTGAATTATGCTTTGGGCTCCATTGGTTTTCCAATTAAAACCACACTTTTTCAAATAAGGAAAGAATTTAAATTGTATGGGAATATTAGTTTCCGGGAAATAAAGTTCTTTGAGGTTTGGAAAAAATTCAAATTGGAAACTGTTATTTAGCCTATTAGTTAGAATACTTAATCTCTCGATAAACGAAAAATCTTTTAAGAAGGAAAAATCAGTACTGGAGTAACCTTTAAAAAAATTTGGGTTAATTTCTAAATTTTTCAAATCTTCTCTTTTCATTGTTTTAAGTGCGATTTGCCAATTGTCAAGCGATATTATGCATGCTTTGTCGAAAGGGCGAACATGAAACCCCTTATATGGTTGCGGAAAATGATCTTGTATTTCCATTTACGCAGTTATTGATGTTTTTCACCAATAACCGAAGTTACTGAGCGGCCATAATAAAAAATGCCGCATAAGCGCGGCGTTCCGATCAGTTTTTGCAGTGCCGGCAGTCCGAAGTTCGAACCAGTTGATTCAGGATTTGAATTCGATACAAGGTTGTCATGCCGGGCTTGACCCGGCATCTGTACAATTCATAAGAAAAGATCCCGGAACGAGTCCGGGATGATGAATAAGTTATATGTAGAACCAGATTCAATTCAGTTGCCTGGCAAATAAAAATGACATAACACCATTCTACAGTTATTGGTACCTGCGAACTATTAATGAAGTTGGTTGCAATATGAACATCAACAACAGCGTAAACAACTTCGCCCGGATACATTCGTCGGAGAGCAAAGCAGAAAGTTCTTTTGTCAGGGCGCTATCTCAGTCAAACCCCTTGCTCTTTAACCATGCATTTTGCTTTAACTCCCTTTCTTTGTCAAATTTCTTTGCATCCTCATTTATCAGTTTAAATGTCGGAATGTTTGACATAATTTGAGAGTAAGTTGGCTTATTAAAATTATACGTGCTATCGAAAATATCTTCCACTTGTTTGAGTATGTGATTTACTTCACCTTTCCAGGCTTTCTCTCCCAGGCTTGAATTTGCCAGTCTCGGAGAACCGAAATAACCCGGCCATTCGTTTTGTTTGGCAAGGGTGACTAATTCTGGTGGGCTTGCTGCCGTTATCGGAGGTGCGTTCTTATGGTCAGTCTTTTTTAAATCTGGTTTTAAATAGTAAAGTATGCTTGTTTCCCTGGCGCCGGCATGAACCGTAAAGCCGTCTTCTTTTCTTTCCTGTTCATTTCTAAATTCTTCAAAATAAGAAAAGGCCAGGTTCAAAATGTTTATCATTCTTCCTTTGTATGTTTCTGAAAAATACTCGCAGGCCTGGTCTATTGCCTGATTATGGTTGGGAGCTCCGTGCATATGAATAACAAATATCATTTTAAAACCCTGGTCGCCAAGTTCACTTCCCAGGTCCATAAATATTGACCGAAGGATGTTGTGTCTAACAGCGTAAGTTCCGCTGAAATTATATTTTCTCCCAATTTCGTTAGCTCCTCCACTGCCTAAGGGCACAGTTGGAAAAATCAGAACTTTCCATCCGGGCCGTTTAATTATTGAGTTTGCAATCTCCATCGTCAATGCCTCGTTCATATATCCATCAGTAAAGGCAGGCAAGTACGGACCATGTTCTTCTAAAATACCACCAGGTAAGATTACAGCAGTCTTTTCTTTATCAAGTGCAGCTATTTCAATCGTTGTCATATCTTGAACATAATAAATTTGGGCTTCCATATTTGTCACGAATAAAATAAGAAGGACCAAACAAAAATTTTTTTTCATATTATTTTAGTTTGAGTTGTCCTGGAGTTATGTTATCCCGGGGTGCTTGTACCTGCCGCTAACACTCTAATTTATGATATAAGCTGTGACTATTAAAATTCTCATGGTTTGAAAATTATGTCTTCCCGGTGTCTGCGAGGGGCCGGCTTCGCGTCGTCCCTGGGGGCAAGGTAGCCCCTCGCCGAAACGATTAAAATAGAAAAAGACTGATATATGTTATTTGGTAGTTAGTGTAGTAGTCCCGACAGGAATCGAACCT
>JAICPX010000366.1 GCA_025929635.1 Chitinophagaceae bacterium | reverse complement strand
TTCAACGGGCCAATGCTTTAAATAATATCCTTCGCCACTTACATTACGGCCATTGGCGATATTGTATTTGTAACGATGTAACGGGCAAACGATATTTCCCAGCGCATCAATGTGTCCTTCAGCTAAAGTGCCACCGGCATGTGGACATTTAAAGGCAAAGGCAAATAAGGCATCGTTGAATTTCGCCACGCAAATATTCTTTCCATTCAGATCAACAACAGCAATATTATTTGTAGCAAAATCAAGCTCACCGAAACTATCAGCAACCTTATGCCATTTGTATTTCTTGTCGGTCACGTGGAGGGGTTAAAAGGTTTAAGACGTTTAAAAGGTTTAAGAGGTTCAAAAGGTTTTACCAGTCAGCCAAACTTCTTAAACCTGTTGAACCTTTTGAACTTTTGGAACCTAAAACAGAAACTTCGTCTTATAAGGATACCTCACCTTATACATCTCTCCCACTTTATCAAGAATGCTTTTTCTCAGCTGTTCAATATTTCTCTTTTCCGTTGCTGAAATAAAAACTGCATTACCCTCGGTTTCCCGTTGCCATCTTTCACGGAGGTCTTCAAGTATTTCCTGTTTTACACTCTCATCGAGCCATTCGTCAAACACATTCTTTTCATAAAGATCCATTTTATTAAATATGACAAGTATGGGTTTCTCAAATGCTTTTATTTCCTGGAGTGTTTTATTGACCACGCCCATCTGCTCTTCATAAGCCGGATGTGAAATATCAACAACATGCAATAAAATATCGGCTTCCCTGACCTCGTCCAATGTACTTTTAAAACTTTCAACAAGATGATGAGGCAATTTCCTGATGAACCCGACCGTATCGCTTAAAAGAAATGGTGTATTCTCAAAAACAACTTTCCTTGTTGTGGTATCAAGGGTCGCGAACAACTTATTTTCTGCAAAGACATCGCTTTTACTTAGCACCTTCATCAACGTAGATTTGCCAACATTGGTATAACCAACCAATGCCACGCGGATCAACTCACCCCTATCCTTTCGTTGAGTAAAAGCCTGCTTATCGATCTCAGCCAGTCTTTTCCTCAGCAGAGAAATTTTGTCACGAACGATCCGGCGGTCAGTCTCTATTTCCGATTCTCCCGGTCCCCTCGTCCCGATACCACCACCCAAACGTTCAAGGTGTTTCCACATACCACGTAGTCTTGGTAAGATATATTGGTATTGTGCCAGTTCAACCTGTGCCTTTGCCTGTGCTGTCTTCGCTCTTCTTGCAAATATGTCAAGGATAAGATCGCTCCGGTCGATCGTTTTTACATCAGTTGCTTTTTCAATATTAGTGATCTGTGAACCGCTCAGTTCATCATCAAATATGATAACGCGGATATTTTTTTGCTGGCAATAATCTCTTATCTCTTCCAGTTTTCCCTTGCCCACAAAAGTTTTGCTATCAGGATGAAGTAATTTTTGTGTAAATCTTTTTACAGCCACAGCACCTGCAGTATGTGCAAGAAATGCAAGCTCGTCAAGATATTCCTGTACCTGTGTTTCCGTTTGATCTTTGTGCACCAGGCCAACCAATACCGCTCTTTCTTCCCTCAGTATACTGTTTTTTTTATCAAGCATGCTTCTTTATCACAATTGTATTTGAGTACAAAAATAAAAGCATCCCGACTGCGAACGTCGGGATGCTTTTGAAAATTATTATTTATTTCTTTATAGGCCACTAATTGTTAAGCCAATCGTGTAAGGTCGTACCTGGGGACCCAATCCTTCCTTGATCAGGCTTCCGATCTGGTAAGTGCCAAACAGGGAAAGATTTCCGTAACCAATGCGGGCCATGCCCACGAGCCGGTTACCATTAAAGAAATATTTGTCTTTGTCTTTACGTACATATTTATCATCAAAACCGGAGATCAGGTCGCCATTCTTATTCACCCATCTTTTTCCCTTTGTATGTGATGATACTTGTACCCCAACTTTGGCACCCAATGCTATTTTCCAGCTCTTATTGCTATTCTCGGGATTATTGGCAAAACGTAATTCCACAGGTAATTCCAGGAAAGCATTCACCAATTTGTATTTGTCAAAGTGGTTGGTGTCTTTAAGATTCTGGAATTCCAGGGGCTTCAGGTGATTGGTTGTAGTTATGTTGGTTGCTTCAAAAAAAATATTGTCGACGCCGACACCGGGCCCAAATGCCACACTAAAACGAGGGTCAGTTTTAAATGGCATATCGATCATTATATAGAAATTAAAGGTCCGGGAAAAACCTTTTGTATTGATGCTATCCGGTTTGTTGGTCCAATTGGTAATTCCATATTGAAGCATGAAATGATCATTGGCACGGTTCGTCAGTCTTACTTTGCTCCAATCTTTTTTCTTTGATGGTGTTTCCTGTGAATAAATAAATGAGGAAAGAGAGAAAGCTACAGCCAGGAATAAAAATTTTTTCATATCAGTTGTGTAATGAACAAAAGTATTTTCTGTCACGGTTAATAAAAGGTTAAAGAACCTTTATTGAATTGTATTAAAAAAGTGGCTGTCTCAAAAGTAATAAGTAACACGAAGGACACTAAGGACACACTACGAACACTAAGAGGTCTCTATTTATAATCAGCACGTTGTGTTCTTCGTGGTTTCTTTGTGTTCTTTGTGTTCCTTGCCTCATCAACTTTTGAGACAGCCTCGAGCAAGTGGACCCTGTTGGGATCGAACCAACGACCCCCTGATTATGAGTCAGGTGCTCTAACCGTCTGAGCTAAGGGTCCTTCCTAAACTTGAGTCTTGAATCTTGAATCTTGATTCTTGAGTCTTTCCTTTTTTAGATAAAGATTCAAGACTCAAGATTCAAGATTCAAGTTTGCCCCCCGCGAAATCGGTCGCGATACATATCGGGACAAACTTCTGAGCTAAGGGTCCTGAGCTTTTGGCTCCGGGCGGCAAAAATAGAAAAATAAAGTGTAGATGGACAATTATTTCACCTCTTCAAAGTCAATATAATCACCCGCCTGTTGCTTCCTGTTTTCGGGTTGCGGGGTTGTAGTTTGCTGATAAGACTGTTGCTGATGTATATGATCCTGCATATTCTTATTCATTTCACGAAATTGCTTTTTTACCTGCTTTGTGGTTTTATACAAAGGAATGATCAAATGGAATACTACGCGGTATGCCAGGTAAATAAGAAATGCATATAGAAGATAGCGCCCTAACATGAGGCAAAGTTACATTTCTAAAATCCCAAATCTCACGATACAAGCTCCAAATAATACTTAAAATACCCAAATAGTAAATTCCTCCTTGGAGGAATTTGTCGCACAGATTTCAGTATTGTCCTGGTTTAATGACAATTGGAACACGGGTGACCGGATTCAACGGATTTATTTTGGTCTTTCATCGTCTCAATGGCCAATACATTACAAAGTGAGTCAGACGGATCAACACAAATTATCCGTGAAAATCCGTTGAATCCGTGTGATCGTGTTCTATTCTACTTCTAAAAAAGGACACAGCCCGGATTTCCTTTTTTGGAACATATACCCTATTTCCATTACATTTGCACCGGCAATGATTGACAGAAGGGAACGAATCCGTTCCCTTCTTCATTTATCTACCGGTCCCGCCAAAGGCGGGAAGAATAGGAAGAAGTTTATGAGTATTGAGAATCAGTTGACGACGATAGCGTCAAAAATAAAGGAGCTGTTAAACGACTTGCCTGGCTATTTTTTAGTAGAAATAAGTATTAGACCTACAAATAATATTAAAATATTCGTGGATGCTGACCAGGGTGCAACTGTTGATCAGCTTTCGAAAATCAACCGGGCCCTTTATAAGTGGGTAAACGAAACAATGTTTCCAAATGGTGATTTTTCAATGGAAGTTTCCTCACCGGGTTTGGATGAGCCTTTAAGAATGGACAGGCAATATTTAAAAAATATCGGGAGGTTTGTTGAAGTGCTCCTGAAAACGGGAATAAAACGAGAGGGTAAGTTGATCAGCGCATCAGAGAACGAAGTAGTGGTGGAAGAAGAAAAGGGACATGGAAAAAAGAAGGAATTAATTCAATACAAAATCTTAAAAGAAGAAATAAAAACAACAAAGGTCCAGGTCAAATTTTGATTGGTTCTTACCGGGATTTGGTCCCGGTAGCTATCGGGATTGATTTTGGAATTTAAAAACTTAGTTATGTCAAGTATCAACCTGATCGATGCTTTCCAGGAGTTCAAGGAAGCAGAAAATATTGATCGTCCCACGATGATGAAAGTGGTGGAAGATGTATTTAAGACCCTGCTGCGCAAAAAATTCGGTAGTGATGAAAATTTTGATGTTATCGTAAATGCTGAAAAAGGTGACCTTGAAATTATGCGCCGCCGTATGATCGTGGAAGACGGACAGGTAAATGATCCGCTTGCCGAGGTAGCTTATAGCGATGCCGTAAAAATTGAGCCTGACTTTGAAGTGGGCGAAGAACTATATGAGCCGATCGACCTTTATGACTTTGGGCGTCGGGCAATTCTTGCAGCCAAGCAAACCCTGGCCAGCCGTATCAGCGATCTGAAGAAGAACTCGTTGGCCAAGAAATACAGTGAAAGAATTGGAGAGATCATCAGTGCGGAAGTATACCAGGTTTGGAAAAAAGAGATATTGTTATTAGATGAAGAAGGAAATGAATTGATCCTTCCGAAAAGCGAGCAGATACCGCAGGATTATTTTAAGAAAGGGGAGAGCATCCGTGCCGTTGTGAAGAAAGTAGATATGAGAAATAATACCCCGGTAATCATACTTTCCAGAACTTCGCCTGACTTTCTTGCCAAACTGCTGGAAATCGAGGTTCCCGAGATCTTTGATGGTCTCATAGTCATCAAGAAAATTGTTCGCGACCCGGGTGAAAGGGCTAAAGTAGCCGTTGAATCATTTGATGATCGTATCGATCCTGTGGGTGCCTGCGTAGGTATGAAAGGTAGCCGTATTCATGGTATCGTTCG
>JAICPX010000633.1 GCA_025929635.1 Chitinophagaceae bacterium | reverse complement strand
TCAAATACCAAATACCTGAAGATATTTCCGTTCGTAGCTGCACTTATATTGATACTGGCATTGATAAATTATATGAGTCTTTCGACAGCACGGTCTACTACCCGTACAAAAGAAATAGGAGTAAGAAAAGTATTGGGTGCAGATAGAAAAATGATCGCTGGTCAATTTTTTGTTGAATCTGTTTTGTTTACATCTATTGCTTTTGTGCTGGGTTATGTTTTATGCACCCTTTTCAGGCCATTATTTTTTGACTTGATGCAAATAAATATCGATGGCTCCTTTCTGCTCAATCAATATATTCTTTTATCATTTGGTTTCCTGTTCATAATTACTGCGATACTGGCTGCCAGTTATCCGTCTATTTTGCTGTCTGCTTACAGGCCTGTGGTTGTATTGTATGGAAAGCTTAGCAGACAGAGCGGGGGAATCAGTGTGAGAAAGTTTCTTACTGTGTTCCAGTTTTCGATATCTGTTATTTTAATAGTAGGTGGTATTGTAATTAATAAACAAATAGATTTTTTCAGAAATACTGATACGGGTGTTAATCGTGAGAACATAGTGATGATACCTTTTACGTCAAATGCTGCCAAACATTATGAGGCATTGAAAAAGGATCTTAGTTCTATTTCCGCAACCCGCCAGGTCAGCACCGCGCTTCACCCGATGTATAAAGGATAGGATATGATGGGTACCAAAGCTGCCAGTACAGGTCAGTTCGTATTTATACCCTGGATGTTAGTAGACCAGGATTTTATTTCTTTACTCGGGTTGCAATGGAAGATAAAGCCGCAGGACCCGCTTTTTTATAATAATGATTCTGCAGCTATCCTGAATGAAACTGCTTTACAAAAACTAGGTATGGGCAACGATGCGGTGGGAAAAAAGATGGATGATGAGTTAATAGTGGCCGGAGTAGTAAAGGATTTTAATTATGCATCGCTTCAAAACAAGATCGAAGCATTGTGTTTATTTGTGACAAAGGACACTGATAGCTCTTCGCTATGGGCAAAGAATGGGGGTTGTTTTTTTGTAAAGATCAATCCTAATGTCAATATTTCCCGTTTTATAAATGATGCAAGATCTGTTTATGGAAAATTTGATAGCGAAAGCCCCTTTACCTATAATTTTCTAGATGATGCATTTGATGAAATGTATAAAGCTGAAGATCGCCTGTTGAAATTGCTTACAGCTTTTACAGTTTTTGCCATATTTATTGCCTGTCTTGGTTTATTTGGCCTTGCGGCATTTATGGTGATCCGGCGTACTAAGGAAGTAGGTGTACGAAAAGTGCTTGGCGCTTCTGTTGCTCAGGTTACATTTTTGTTATCAAAAGATTTTGCAAAATTGGTTTTGATCTCAGTTGTAATTGCATCACCAATTGCATGGTGGATCATGGATAAATGGCTGGCTGCATTTGCATATCGAACACCGATTAGCTGGTGGGTGTTTGGCATTACTATCTGTATAATATTGTCTGTGGCTCTGATCACGATCAGTTTGCAGGCAATTAAAGCGGCTGTTGCAAACCCTGTAAAATCATTGCGAACAGAATAGATGAATAATTATTAATAAACGGTATGATAAAAAACTATTTTAAAATCGCACTTCGGTGAAATCGTTGCGGACCGGGTAAATTAAGAATTGCTAAAACAGAAATTATGATAAGAAATTATTTCAAGATAGCCTGGAGGAACTTGTGGAAGAATAAAACATTCACCGCTTTGAACCTTAGTGCTCTTACTATAAGCCTGGCTGCCTGTCTTATCATTTTTTTCTGGATAAGCTATGAGTTGAGTTATGACAAGTCTGGCGCCAATGCGGACAGAGTATTTAGGGTAGCATTAAGACTGGAGATAGAAAAACAGCCGGTAAAAGAATTCGCGGTCACGGCACCGCCGCTGATGCCGGCTTTGGTAAAAGATTTTCCCGAGATAGAAAGCGCGGTTCGCTTGAGACCCGATAATCCATTAATAGGATACAATCAACAGAATTTTTTTACAGAAAGATTTTTTTATGCTGATACTGCATTTTTTAAAGTATTTGGATACCCTCTTATTAAAGGTGATCCAAATTCTATACTCAGTGATATTAACTCAGCTGTGATTACCGAGAGT
>JAICPX010000542.1 GCA_025929635.1 Chitinophagaceae bacterium | reverse complement strand
TTATACAGGCAGTTAGTATTCGTATAGGCAGTCAGCGATGAGCCCGGGGTTGTGAGGCCCCGGGATTTTTATAACAGGATCTTTATTTATAAATGTCTGATTTGAAGAGGTTGAAACAAATGCGTTGATTGCTTATCTTTCGTTTCACCGGTAATTGAATTTTCGAAACCAAAACAAGCTGCCTCCCATTAAATGGCAGCTCAACGATTGCTATGAACAAATTACACCTGGCGGATTATATTGTTTTTGTTATTTATTTCATACTTGTCTCCGCTTATGGGATCTACATTTATAAAAGAAAAAAGGCAGTACAAACGAGTTCCAGGGATTTTTTTCTTGCTGAAGGTTCATTAACATGGTGGGCGATTGGCGCTTCATTGATCGCTTCCAATATTTCGGCTGAACATTTTATTGGCATGAGTGGCTCCGGTTTTGCATTGGGACTTGCGATTTCTACTTACGAATGGATGGCTGCAGCTACATTGATAATTGTTGCTGTTTTTATTATCCCGGTGTACCTGAAAAATAAAATTTTCACGATGCCGCAGTTCCTGGAAAAGCGATACAACCCCATCGTAAGTACATACATGGCGGTTATGTGGCTTCTTATATATGTATTTGTCAATCTTACCTCAATTATTTATCTCGGGGCATTGGCGATATCATCAATTTCCAATATCAGCTTTGAATGGTGTGTTGTATGGCTCAGTATATTTTCCATTATCGTAACATTGGGTGGAATGAAGGTGATCGGGTATACCGATGTTTTCCAGGTGCTCGTATTGATCGTCGGTGGATTGGTTACTACTTATCTTGCATTAACACTATTATCAGAAAGGTTTGGATTCGGAAAAGACATCCTCAAAGGACTTTCGGTGTTGAAAACGGAGGCTTCATCACACTTACACATGATATTTGATAAATCGCATCCGCATTATAAAGAATTACCCGGCTTGTCGGTCCTGATTGGTGGAATGCTTATCAATAATCTTGCTTATTGGGGGTGCAACCAATATATTGTACAAAGAGCACTGGGCGCCGATCTTCAAACGGCACGCAAAGGGATCCTGTTTGCTGCATTTTTGAAGTTACTGATCCCCGTAATTGCCGTGTTACCGGGTATCGCTATGTATGTGATGCATAAGAATGGAATGTTCCAGGCTGAGATGACAAATGCAGCCGGTGTTGTAAAGCCGGATCATGCATACCCAACGTTAATGAATCTATTACCCCCCGGACTGAAAGGAGTTGCTTTTGCTGCATTAACCGCGGCCATTGTAGCTTCGCTGGCGGGGAAAGCAAATAGTATCTCGACAATTTTTTCCCTTGATATTTATAAAAGATTTTTTAATAAGGAAGCATCAGAAAGAAAATTAGTATTAACAGGAAGGTGGGCAGTAATTATTTCGATGGTCATAGCAGCTATAGTGGCGCCCTCATTAAAATCACTCGAGCAGGCTTATCAATTTATCCAGGAGTATGTTGGATTCTTTGCACCCGGAGTCTTGGCGATCTTCTTGCTGGGATTATTCTGGAAAAAAACAACCGGGGCTGCCGGCTTAGCCGGGGCCTTGCTTACTGTCCCGATTTCCACAGTACTGAAATTTCTACCGGGATGGACAAATGGAGCATTTCCTGATTATCCGTTTTTGGACAGGATGACGATCACTTTTGTGCTTGTCGTTGTGATCATGGTTGTGATCAGCCTCGCAAAACCAAAACGAGCTGGCGACACTCATGTTATTGAAGTTGATAAATCGATGTTCAAGGTAACGCCGGGTTTTATCCTTGGGTCATTTATTATATGCGCTATACTCGCTGCGTTGTACACCGTCTTTTGGTAAATAGACATTAATTATTGGATCGAAGTAATTTCTGTCTTCCCGCCTTTTGATTCCGTTTTTACAATACCAAATCCCGGGGCAAACCATTCTGTAACATCCATTTTAATGGGTATGCCAATGCCTGCAATGCGTGAAGTAATTCTATTCTTTGAAGTGATCTTATAACATTCCCATGTTCCTGCAGCTGTTGTTACCGATTCTTTACCTGTCACTTTTCTTTCCGTAATGTCAATCTCAACAGAGGACTTTATTCCACCTTGCGATTCAGAATCCATGGCAAGATGTCCATCTTTCAATTGGTCGCCGATGTTCATAGATGCAGGATATTCCAGGTAAACATCTGTAGCGGTCGCTGTGGCAGCTTGTGTCTGCTGCTGTTGCCCCGCGGGGATAAGAAATTTCATATCCATCTGCATCACACCATTTACACATTGCACTTTATTAGTTGCCTGCATACCAGTTTTTCCTTTATTATCGATAAATTCTGACTTTACGGTTGCACTTACAGTGCCTCCGCTTTTTTTTGAATCGGAGATCTTATATATCATTTTACCCGATTCTTTTCCTTTATTATTATATATTGTCATCTCTATCGTCTTATCGTTTTGAAGATAATAAAAATTGGAGCAGTCCTGTGAGAAAACGCTTCTGCTAAGAAGTAATAGTGCCAAGGTTGCTAACAGTTTCATGATTGATGGTTTTTTATGGAAGTTAAAAAGAAGATGAGAAACTAGAATAAAAAAACTGAATTAGCGGGTTAAAGTTTAATCATTAATCACCGCCGTGCATCGTTATTTTACCAAAAAGCCCCGACATCGTCGGGGTTAAACTCAATCACCAGCAGTATTCTGTTGACTCCGTGGGTTCGCCCCGAACAGCAGCCATCCAATAAAAAAGTCCCGATGTTATCGGGACCAAAGTTCAATCACCAACAGTATATTGTCGACCCAGTGGTTCGCTGCCGAACAGCAGTCATAAAAAAACTCCGGAAGTGGCCGGGGTAAGTTTTGCCGAACAGCGGTGAAAAAAAACCCCGGAAGTTGCCGGGGTAAGTTCTATCACTAGCAGTATACTGTTGACCCAGTGGGTTCGCTGCCGAACAGCAGTCATAAAAAAACCCCGGAAGTAGCCGGGGTAAGTTCTATCACTAGCAGTATACTG
>JAICPX010000254.1 GCA_025929635.1 Chitinophagaceae bacterium | reverse complement strand
GTTCTTATCCGTTCACTACGCAATCTGCTGCCGGTTGTGATTCTACAATTACGCTGAACGTAACAGTAAGCCCGGTATTAATGGACACAACAATAGTAACCGTTTGTGCTAATCAACTACCTTATACATGGAACGGTGTCGACTATACTGCAGCAGGTGTCTTTGTTGATTCATTCTTAACTATAGCTGGTTGTGATTCTATTGCAACACTCATTCTGAACATTAACCCTGTCTTGACTGACACGACCACAGTGACCATTTGTTCTAATCAGCTACCATATACATGGAATGGTAACAACTACACGGCATCCGGTATATATATTGATACATTGCTAACAAATGCCGCCTGCGATTCGATACAGACATTGATATTAAATGTCAATCCTGTATTGAGTGATACAAGTACAGTCACAATTTGCAATAATCAATTACCATATAGTTGGAACGGAAACAGCTACAATGCAGCTGGCACCTACGTTGATACATTGATGACAGTCGCTGGTTGCGATTCGATAGTAACATTGATCCTGAATGTCGATGCAGTGACCACTTCGACAACAGATGTCACCATTTGTAACACTCAACTCCCCTATGTATGGAATGGCAACAGCTATACTTCTGCCGGTACATATGCTGTAACCTTACAAAATGGGGGAGGTTGTGATTCTGTTGCTACCCTGAACCTGGCAGTTAACGCAGTTACAATTTCCACAACAAATGTTACCATCTGCAACAACCAGTTACCGTATGCATGGAACGGAAACAATTATAACAGCGCTGGTACTTACTCTGTGACCTTACAAAATGCTGGCGGTTGCGATTCGATCGCCACGCTTAACCTGGTAGTTAATGCAGTAACTACATCAACAACAAACGTTACGATCTGCAATAACCTATTACCTTATGTTTGGAACGGAGACAATTACAACACTGCGGGTACTTATTCCGTAACCTTACAAAACACCGCCGGTTGCGATTCGATAGCTACACTCAACCTGACCGTTAATACACTGACTACTTCCACCACAAATGTTACCATCTGCAACACCCAGTTACCGTACGTATGGAACGGCAACAATTATAACGGGACGGGCTCATATTCTGTAACCTTGCAAAATGCTGCCGGTTGTGACTCGATCGCTACGCTTAACCTGACCGTTAATCCGGTGACTACTTCCACCACTACGGTTACAATCTGCAATAACCAATTACCATATACGTGGAACGGGAACAATTATAACGGAGCTGGTTCTTATTCCGTGACCTTACAAAACGCTGCCGGTTGCGATTCGATCGCCACGCTTAACCTGGTAGTTAATGCAGTAACTACATCAACAACAAATGTTACCATTTGCAATAACCAGTTACCATATTCATGGAACGGAAATAACTATAATAGCGCGGGTAATTACTCCGTAACACTACAAAATGCAGCTGGATGCGATTCTGTTGCTACATTGAATTTAACGGTGAATGCTACCAGTAGTTCAACAACTATTGATTCAACATGCGCCAACCAGCCTTATGTTTGGAATGGCAGCACATACACTTCATCAGGCACCTATTCAGCCACACTCACTAATTCAGCAGGGTGTGACTCCATCGCAACATTAATCTTACTTGTAAAACCTATCCCTGTCCTGGTTATACACAATCCTCCACCTGTGTGCGAGCCACTCACTGTTAATCTTACGGCGCCTTCGGTTACCGCCGGCAGTGATCCGGGCTTATCATTTACCTATTGGATGGATTCATTGGCAACAATACCATTGACAAATCCTGCTGCTGTAGGTATATCCGGCACCTACTATATAAAAGCACAGGGAGTAAATAATTGTACAAATACCAAACCAGTTGCGGTCACCGTCTTAATATACAAACTTGTTGCGGGCATCAGGTATCCAACCGTAACAACCCAGCCAAATGTAAATACCCAGTTGTCGGCAAGGAATATTGGAATAAGCTACACATGGTCACCACCGACCGGGTTAAGCTCAGCATTTATAAGAGAACCGATATTCAATTATGACAGGCAAACAGAATATCTCATAAATATTACAAGAGACAATGGATGTATAACTGTTGATACGGTTCTTGTAAAAATCATTCCGTCGCAAGGAGCGATCGTACGATCAGACATATTTGTGCCAAAAGCATGGACACCAAACCGGGATGGACATAATGATAAGCTCTTCCCGTTAACGGTTAATATCCGTGAGCTTAAATACTTCAGGGTATTCAACCGCTGGGGTCAGCTTGTATTTGAAACCAATGTGATCGGTCATGGATGGGATGGAATATTCCAGGGAAAACCAGCAGTAATGGATGTATACACATGGACAGTAGAAGCAATAGGGGTGGATGGAAAATATTATAAAAAAGCAGGTAACTCAGTTTTAATCAGGTAAAACGATCTATTATGAAAAAGCTGAAACAGTTATTGTATGTATGTGTGATGGGCGTAGTTCAGTCAAATGCGCAGGATCCGAATTTTTCACAATTCTTTTCCTCGCCACTGAACATTAACCCGGCATTAACGGCAAACATCAATGCCGACTGGAGAGCCATTGCAAACTTCAGGGATCAGTGGATCGGCCCGGCAAGTCCTTATGTAACCGGAACATTGTCGTATGACAAAAAACTTTTTCAGAAAAAAATTCCCAATGTAGAACACCATGGGAACGTGTTTGGAGTAGGCGGAATGCTGATGTATGACCGCGCAATGGCAGGTGTAGTAACCAGTACGTATGCTTCAGCGAACGTTGCTTACCGCGTAAAACTTAATAATGGAGAAACAAGACACATGTTCGGCGCAGGATTCGGAGCTATTTATGGCCATCGCCGGATTGCATTTGACCGTGTCGATTTTGAAGAACAATTTACCGGCTATGGGTTCAATACGAATTTGCCAACAGGAGAAACCAGCTTGTCACAAATGAAACCTTATTTCTCGGTAAGCACCGGGTTACTGTATAGCATTACATCACAGAATAGCAATATCGATATCGGCGTTGCTGCTTTTCACGTCAATAAACCAAAACAAACCTTTCTCAAAGATGAGAACCAGGAGTTACCGATCAGGAAAGTTGCGCATGTGAACTTTGAAACGTTTCTTTCACAAAGTGTGGTGTTGAGTGTGAATGCAGTTTATCAATCACAGGAAACCGCAATGTATTATTCATTTGGTGGTGCCCTCGGATATTACATTCCGCAGATGAATGACCTGATGCTGAATGCCGGTATATGGTATTGGTCAAAAAATGCGGTGATCCCTTATGTGGGTATTTCTTATAAAGATTACCAATTTGGATTAAGCTATGATGTCACTACCTCAAAGCTTAGACAAGCTAATGACAAACCTAATACATATGAGCTATCATTAATAGTCAGGGGAAGGAACAAGCCAAGCTACGTGATCCCCTGCCCCTGGAAATAGCGGTATTAACAGGATTTCATAAAGCAATTGATTCATTTTGTCAAGACCGTAACATCCGGCTGAAAATTTGCGGTACCTTGATCAAAATATTTTTATGCCTGCAAAAAATATTTTTCGGGGGATTCTCATTATGGCGATGATGATCATTGTTGCTTGTAATAAGAAAAAAACGAACGGTAATGGTAATAATCCACCGGAAGCCGACCGGCGCGTTGTAAAACAAAACCTCCAGCATGTGTGGGAGATCTTGTGGGGGCCTGATGATCATATTTGGTTTTCGGAAAGAGAGGGAAAAATATCTAAAATGGACCCCTCAACGGGAAATATTGTTTTTAGTAGTACGATCAATGATGTGGTCGCTTCCGGGGAAGGCGGACTATTGGGCATGGCTCTTCATCCCGATTTTATAAACAATGGACTTTTATATATTGTTTACAATTACAGTAGCGCAACGGGTTATCGTGAAAAACTAGTCCGCTATACATTCGTTAATAATACTATCGCGAGTCCTGCTATACTCTTTGACAACATCGCTGCATCAGGCATTCATAACGGTTCAAGAATAAGGGTTGTCAGCGAAAGCACGGGCGTAAAGATATATTTCACTACCGGTGATGCGGCGAATTCATCCATCGCGCAGGATGTAAATTCAAAGAACGGGAAAGTAATAAGATTGAATGCTGATGGAACAATTCCCCCGGATAATCCAATTCCCGGGAATCCCTTGTGGAGCTATGGTCATAGAAATCCGCAAGGTCTCGTTTTTGCAAACAATAAATTATATGAATCAGAACATGGTCCAAGCATTGAAGATGAGGTGAACATTATTGAAAAAGGAAGAAATTATGGTTGGCCAACTGTAAATGGACCTTGTGATGGTGGCGAGGTCTCGTTTTGCACAGCAAATAATATCAAAGAACCGATCTGGTCATCGGGCAATAGTACAATTGCGGTCTGTGGCATCGATTACTACAACAGCGATAAAATCCCGGAATGGAAAAATTCAATTCTGATGACCACATTGAAAGATGCCAGCCTGCGTCAATTAAAATTAAGTGCTGATGGAAATGCTGTTCTAAGCACTTCCATTTTTTTCAAAAGCGAATATGGAAGAATAAGAGATATCTGTGTCTCACCTTCAGGCAATGTCTATTTATGTACAAGCAATGGCGGGAATGATGATAAGATTATTGAGATAACCAAACTATGAGTCATGAAACCAATTGCCGGGTCAATTGGCAATTGGCAATAAGCAAAAAGCAAGCTAAGGTACTCCGCTTGCCTGTTGCCAATTATTTATTGTCTATTCTTCCTACTCTCCCCAAATATTATCCTTGCCTTCCAGCCAGAGTTTTACAAGATCAGTTGTCACTGATTTTGGTCTTTCGATGGGGAAACCCAATGCTCTTGACCAGCAAAGTGCAGCAAGTACTCCCAATGCACGGCTTACTGCAAACAACACGGTGTAATATTCATACTCGACCATGCCATAGTGCACCAACAACGCTCCGCTGTGTGCGTCTACATTGGGCCAGGGGTTTTTTATTTTCCCCATTGATTGAAGGATCGGCGGCACAGCCTCGTAAATATTCCAAACTGTTTGTACCAGGGCATCATCAGGCATATGCTTCTTGCCGAATTCCATTTGTGCAGTGAACCGCGGATCAGTTTTTCTCAATACCGCATGCCCATACCCGGGAACAACCTTTCCTTCGCTTAAAGTTTTCTTAACATACTCAGCAATCTGTTCTTTTGTTGGCATTTCCGTATGCAATGCTTCACGCATTTCAAATATCCATTTGATCACCTCCTGGTTGGCCAGTCCATGCAAAGGACCGGCAAGGCCATTCATACCCGCAGCATAACTCAAATAAGGATCAGCTAAGGCTGAACCAACAAGATGCGTTGTATGGGCGGACACATTTCCTCCTTCGTGGTCTGCATGAATTGTCATATATAAACGCATCAATTCTTTGAATCCTTCAGCTTCATAACCCAGCATATGTGCAAAATTGCCTGCCCAATCCAACAAGCCGTTTGGCTGAATGTGTTCATTACCCTTGTATTTTCGACGATATACATAGGCTGCGATTCGCGGCAACCTTGCGATCAGGTCCATGATATCATCATAAACGGGATTCCAATAATCTTTTTTATTTATACCCTTTGCATACTCTTTTACAAAATGCCCCTCGGTTTGCAATGCCATCACAGCAGCAACAAACATCGTCATAGGATGTGCATAAGAAGGAAATGAATCAATAACATCAAAAACATGACTGGGCACATGACTGCGGCGCTGCCATACGTTGGTAATATGATGAACATCATCGTCGTCTGGCAATTCACCCAATAGCATTAAATAAAAGAGTCCTTCGGGCAATGGCTCCGAACCTTCAGGAGCTTTTGGTAATTTCTCTCTCAATTCAGGGATTGAATAGCCACGGAACCTGATCCCTTCCTGTGAGTCGAGCAAAGACGTTTCAGTAACCAACCCGGTGATACCACGCATTCCCTGGTATATTTGGCTCAGTGTCACTTCACCGATCACTTTATTTCCCTGCAGTTTTAGTAATTCCCTGATCTCCGAAGATGCTTCGTCAGCTTTTTTTTTGAATTTATCTTTAATAACTCCCATGGTGTTGTGGATTTTTTTGTACTGCGTGCAGGTGGCAAAGGTAGCTAATTACGTCGCTGTAAAGCAAAATTATTCATTCAAAAAACTGGGACATGCAATGTCTTACATGAAACTATACCAGGTTTTACATTGGTCTTATTTCGGCGCCCTTTTGAACAACCACCAACATACAATTATAAAAAATACATTGGGCAGCCACGCCGCAATGAGAGGATGAAAATCACCTTTCACCGAAAATGTAGAAGAGAATTTATCAGTTAAAATAAATATTGCGGCAATAATAAAACCGATAGCGATGTGCAACCCGCTTCCACCTCTTGTTTTGCGACTCGCAATAATTGCACCGATGAGCGTCAGTAAAAAAACAGAAACGGGTGTTGCACTACGACGGTACCTTTCTACTTTTAATGTATTAAGACCCTCTGTTCCCCGCAGCTGTTCTATTTCTATGATCTCTACCAGCTGGGCAGTAGTCAATTTGTCCTTTAAATAATAATCGTATTTAAGATCTTTGGGGCTTAAATGAAGATCAATATTGTATGTGGGATGAACAGTAACGACCTCGCCCATGGGTCCTACTTTT
>JAICPX010000589.1 GCA_025929635.1 Chitinophagaceae bacterium | reverse complement strand
TTAATAGAGCCCGCAATTATGGAGGATTGTAATCCGACTGAAAAATGTTTCCCGAGAGCAAACGCATTCGTCCAAAAGTATTCATTCAGACTTCCGTCACCTTCATATCCTGTAGCTAAAGTTTGAGTGCTGCCTTCTACCGTTTTGGATCCCCTGTATTTATAATTGATATTGCTGAATTGTTTCATACCAATGCTGCTCGCCCAGGAATTATTCAGCTTGACGGTGATTCTGAGTCGCTTGATCCAAAAATCCCTGTTAACAGAGTTCGTGTTATCAATTGGATCGCCTTTGTATTGGACAGATTTGCCAACTGTGGACAGATCCATGACATAAAAACTGCGCTGCAAACCGCTAATGGATGCAGGGTTATTATCAATAATATAAAATGAAGACGTTAAGGCAAGGCCCGCATAACCCATTCCGCTGCTGCGATTATATGACCTGAAATCAATATCACCAATACCATATACCGAATAAGGACTGTTCATGTTCTGTGAAAAAATATTTGCACAGCAAAGCAAGGAACAGACAAATATTGTTGTCTTAGTGAATCGCATATTCTATCTATTTATTACTATCATGTGGAGAAAAAGTTGTGAACTTTGATTGCCATGCAAAGCATTATTGACCACAAGCCGGTTGACATTCATTGACGATTCAGAAACATTGTGCATCAAAAAGAAGCCATCATCATGGCCACCGGAAGTGGTCATCATATTATTGATATAAGGCGTTACGTTAAAGCGATAATAATTATTTTCTCCATATACATCATCGGTTACAGGAATTGCATATTGCACTCCGCTACCGGTAGAATCGAGTATGGCGTCACCTGTTGTATTTGAGGCATCAGTTTGCAGAAGATAAAGCTGTGATGGAAGTTTATATTTATTTTTGTCAAAGGAGTTTCCCGGCGGCCTTATAAATAATTCGGCTTTAATAAGCTTAATTACTTTATCACTGGCAAGAATAGTCTTCAATGAAGGGAAGGTCATTTTCAGGTATATACCCGTTCCAGGCTGCAAGAAAGAAAGATCATTTGTTTGTGAAGCAGGTAATTCTGTGATACCGGTACTGGTTGAAATTAATGCTGTTCCTGACCTATCGGACAACACCTGGTTAAAAGCGTAACCATTTGCCAAAGAGGTGAAATCAATAAAGTGATTTTCGGGTTGAGGGATTGTCGTATGATAATGGACACGCAATATCATGCTTCCAGCAGCACCGTTAATGCCATATATCGCACCCAGATCATTATTACCTGTTGCAAGTGAAATGCCATGGAAATAATTCAAAAAATCATCTCCATTGGTTACATCCGTTGATTGTGCTTTAAGTTTTGAAAAAAGCTCTGCTCCCCTGACATCGCTAAGTCTGATGACAACTGAATCATCGGATAGAGGCCTGATACTTATTGTTTTTGTACCCAAAGGACTTGCTTTTACAGGTACACTGCTTGTATTAAACAAGTTGCTGCCATAACTATATGTAATCGCTTCTGCAAGCTCGTTCACATAAATAGTCTGCTGTAAACTTGTATCACCATAATAATAATCGGCTGGATAAAAAATAAATGTCAGGGAATCATAACGCGCAGACTCCGGGATGGCAGGTATAGTTGAGGGAACGGCCATTTGAAAAAAACTTTTAGCAGATATGGTTCCAAAATGCGGGTCGTTGTATCTCCCCAATAGCAGGGAAGTGGCAGAATTGGTAGCAAATGAGTCGGATATTATGGTAGAAAGTGATACAGAAACGGAATCCGTAAATACAACATCTGTATAATTGCTTTCCGGGTTATCACCGAACTGGATCTCATTTCGCGTACAAGAAAAACAATACAGGCCTGCACCTATTGGCAACAAATATTTGCATATCCATTGTCTCATCATTTTTACTATTTTATTTTACTGATCAATGACGCAATTTATTTCTGCCTGCTGCCTGTGAATTGTTATAGTATATAATTCAGCCCACTTTATCGACGAAACCGAATTTTGAACCGATGAGTTGAATTTTTAATACAATTATTCATGAAACCAGAGATTAATCGTTTGGTAGATTCCGGGAGCGCCTTCATCGAGGCATTTAATTGGTTTATCTATTTTAGGATAGTCTTTCCAAGCCCTGCCGGTACATTTATCAAAAATCTGTTATGCAAAAATTGTATGTGTACTTATTTGGAGCAGGTCTGATCATTTCTTCAGTTATCGTTTCAGAAGGATGTACAAAAGAATCGGATGGTTCTGATGACAATGATCTGGTTGGTAACTGGAAAAGGGTTGATGATTTTGAAGGTAATGCAAGAAGTGAAGCCGTTAGCTTCACGATCGGCAATTACGGATATGTCACCACCGGTACCTCTTCTTCCGAGCGCTACGGAGATCTGTGGGAGTACAATGCTTCATTAAAATACTGGACACAGAAAGCCAACCTGCCTGGTGCGGCCAGAAATTCAGCAGTTGCATTTTCTATTGGGACAAAAGGATATGTTGGAACGGGATATGATGGTTCGACACGATTAAAGGATTTCTGGGAGTATGACCAGGCATCAAATA
>JAICPX010000558.1 GCA_025929635.1 Chitinophagaceae bacterium | reverse complement strand
GAAGAGAGCTGTAATTGTTGGCCAGCGTTCTGCGGGGGCGGCACACATGAATTCGTGGTATCCTGTAAATAAACATCTTTATGTTTCGGTGTCAACGGGTGCACCTACGCTTCCAGGAACAGAAATCAGCTGGGAGCAAAAAGGCGTTCAACCCGAACATGTTGTTGAAGCAGGACAAGAGATACGGTTTATAACAAATCTCATTGAACGAGAAGGGGAAAAGTGATTCAGGACGTGAAGAACCCCAGGATGGAGGTCTTGGATAAAGTTCGGTTTACCGCTTAACGTTCAATGGGGTTTATTTTCATTTTTTGACGCAAATGTTTTCATCATGATGCTATTTCGCTGTGCTGTTAAGTTCGACGAAATCATGAACGCAAGAAAGGATAACAATAAAAATCTCATGGCTGATAATGATCGAGTGACACGAAGAAGCTACCGCGGTAAAGATGATTGTTGAATATGGTGTAATAAAAATCGCCTCCAGAAGTATAGCCAAGGCCCATCTTCAAATTACCAGTAGACAAATCATAAATATTGTTTCGGTTCCTCCGATGAACAATGCAAGATTTATCGACTCATCAATCTTTTACTAATATTTTGTGAAAAGCAGTCCCAGATAGTTATATACAAGACAAGGGTTGTCAAAAGTGCTTTCAAATTAAAAACTTGCACGTACACAAGGGACTTCATTTGGGCCTTTCCAATATTAAGTATATAAAAAATCAACTTCAGTTACGAGACACGATTGGAGAAGCGACTGCTTTGTACCGTCCGCATCAAAACGAGAAACTAATTTCTTCCGATGCAGCATGAAATTCTGTTCCGTTCGAAACGTTAGTTTCTTGAAATCAATATCTGTAAAAGACCGTTGTTACAAACAGTAGTTGTTACAAACAGTAGTCGTTCCGTAGCAATCACTTCGCCTGCATTCGACGAAGTCTTTATACAATTTCTCAAGTCGTTCAAATGTCCTGGTGACTGTTGAATGTTATATCTCCTTTTGTTTCGATGCTGTTTGAGAAATAACCAAGGCAGTACCACAGAAACATAAACACGTTAAGGAACCGATAAAATTTTCACCTTCATTCCAATGTGGAAAGCGAATAGTATAATAAAGGTGCAGCAACAACAGCCAGATGAATAAATTCAATGCAAGCAACAGCAAAATTGTCCTTACTTTAAACTTACTAAAAATGCTTATCGCTGACCCCATCAGTGTAACACCACCAAGAAACGTCCAGAACTGTGGAAAAGGAATATACTTTGGCACCAAACTGCTGACGCCTTGCAAATTATTGAAATGTCCTATTGCGAAATTATATAACATGATTGCGTAGAGATACATGCCAATAGGACCGATTTTAGCAACCAACTCCATAATCTTTTGTCCAGGTTTTGGTGCATTGATTGTTGCAATTGCCAGGAACCCTCCGCACAATGCCAAAGCCTTGTTAGTGTTAACCCAGTAACTATTAAAAGACCCTGCAGATAAAAACCAGGGCAAATGACCAAATAGAAATAGTGCCAGGAATATTATTCCCATTAATAATGAGATCGCAGTAAATTTTTTACCGACTGTAATTAAAAGGCCTGTACCAATTAATAGCACAGCTATAAAATACACTACAAAAGATAGATAAGAAGGAATATTTGTTAACTCAGGTATTATGAGTGGCCTGATCCCGGGGTAGAAAAAATGCATCACCCCTATACCCATTATCCCTATTCCGAAAAAAATGCGACCTGTAGTCAGATACATATTCATATAAATTCTTTTTTGTGTCTTCAACTGTTGTTCTGACATGGAACACAAACTGTTCGGTGTCATCTGAAAAATTTACGGTAAATAAGGAGCGGGGCTCAAGAGTTTCCTGAACAAAAGCTTAGCAAAAGCCTGCAAACTTGGGCAATTGTGGTTCCCGGGTATTTTTTGGTATCTGAATGGACCGGATTGATGTTTCCCTATGATTAACCAACTAAGTTTGGAATCGTATAGAATAATATGGACGAACAAACTATAATAAGAACGAGCATACTTGAGATCTTTAATAACAATGGATATAGTGATCTCACGCAAATGACGCAACGGGATTTCGATCATATTGGAGAGCAGCTCAGACAAAAAACAGGCATCCTGATTAGTGGAACCACTGTAAAACGACTTGCTTATGGGGAGTTCAGCCGCTTGCCGCAAATAGCTACCTTAAATGCGATTGCGAATTACTTCAATTACAATACCTGGCAAGATTATAAAGCTGACAAAATCAAGAATAGGCAAGGCAAAGAGCAGTTAAAAGAACCAGCGAAAAAAGTAGGACATACGTTCAGTTTAAAATATTTATCTATACCGGTGGCGATCGTTCTAGTGGCCGGTATTTATATTTTCGGCACAACTAAAAGAACCGTTAAAAATGCAGAAAGTGCATCCTTTTCATTCCGGAAGAATACATCGAATGATATCCCGAACTCAGTAGTCTTTACCTATAACATTGACGACGTGCAGGCGGATAGTTTTTTTATTCAACAATCGTGGGATAAAAATCGTCGGGTAAGAATTTCCAAAAAGAAATACATGCTCACCGATATATACTATGAGCCAGGTTATCACATTGCGAAACTCATAGCCAATGATTCTGCTATCAGAGAGGTTGATGTAAGTATTCCAACCGACCGCTGGTTCTTTTATGCCATTGACAATATAGCCAACTACACACCCGAGTATATTAAAGCCGATAGTTTTGTTAATAATGGCAACCTTGGCCTAACTGATGTACAGTTACGGCAGAATAGCATTGATGTCAAGAAAGACAAGCGATACCATTACGTTTACTTCCCCAGTCAAATGAATGTACCCAGTGACAATTTC
>JAICPX010000084.1 GCA_025929635.1 Chitinophagaceae bacterium | reverse complement strand
GTGATGGTTGAATAGTAACGAGTTTATGTTTCGCATGCCGGCTGTTGACAATGTCTTTAAAAGTTTTTACGTCAAGAAAACCTCTTTCCATCATCCACTGGTCATTATATACTTTAGCCACATAACGGCTGCCATGATCATGGAATATGCAAACAACAAGATCCCCCTTTTTCAACCGGTTTTTCAATTGCAATAATCCCTGTATGCAGCTGCCCGCACTGTACCCACAGAATATTCCTTCCTCTTTTGCCAAACGGCGGGCCATGATGGCACCGTCTTTATCGGTCACCTGCTCAAAATGATCGATCACACCCATGTCATAATTCCCGGGAACAAAATCTTCACCAAATCCTTCACTGATGTAAGGATGCACTTCATTCATGTCCACTTCACCTGTTTTGAAATATTTTGTAAGCAATGAACCGTACACGTCAATTGCCCATACCTGGATATCAGGATTTTTTTCCTTTAAGAACATGGCAGCACCCGTAATGGTTCCACCAGTACCTGCAGTACAGACTAAATGAGTGATCTTTCCATCAGTTTGTTTCCAAATTTCGGGGCCTGTTGTTTCATAATGAGCTAAGCGATTGGCAAGATTATCGTATTGATTACAGTGAAATGAATTCGGGATCTCTTTTGCCAGTCTTCGGGCAACGGAATAATAGCTGCGTGGATCATCAGGCTCAACATTCGTAGGGCAAACGATCACTTCGGCACCAACAGCCTTGAGTATGTCCATTTTTTCCTTGCTTTGCTTATCTGTAGTTGTAAAAATGCATTTATAACCTTTAACTACCGCCGCCAAAGCGAGACCCATCCCGGTGTTTCCACTTGTACATTCAATTATCGTCCCGCCGGGTTTAAGTTTGCCTTCTTTTTCTGCCACTTCTATCATTTTCACTGCCATACGGTCTTTGATTGAGTTACCCGGATTAAAATAATCAACCTTAGCGGCCACGGTACAGGGAAGATCCTTCGTGATCTTATTCAGTTTTATCAGTGGAGTATTGCCGATCGTTTCAAGAATGTTGTTTTTGATGTCCATGTTGAATACTTATATCGCAAAGGTAATTTTTTTAATCGTGAGACGTGAGACGTGAAACGTGAAACGTGAGACTGGAAATAAAGCCCCTCCTGGAAACAGGAAGGGCATACCGGACTTAGTGGACAAGCACTAAGCAACTTTAACGAAACTGATTTACCATGCCCCCTCTCCATTTATGGAGAAGGGCCCGGGATGAGGTTAAATATCTCTTTGAAACTTTTTTCTTTTATTGGCAAGCACCCTATCAAGCAATACGAGTCCAAGTACCACATTTACCATCATAAATACATTTACCAGATTGTTATTGAAGAATCTGCCGTAATTGAATTTCGAAAGATCAACCATCGGTTTTGAAGTGTCCTGGAAGTTCCAATCCATCTGTGCAAATCCATAAATAAGGAACCCAACAATAAGAGTAATAAAAAAGGTTCCAATTCCCCAGATGATCCGGTTGTTGATATAGTTTTTTGTTGCCGGTGCAATATGAAATTTTGCAATTTCTTCCATTACATTTTTTGTAAAGCGCATGGAAGGTTGTTCAAGATCAGAAGATCTTAGCAATTGCTGTACTTCGAGCAATTCATCGTATTTATTCTTCCATTCAATATTGTTCTGGAGTAATTTCTCAATGGATGCTTTTTCTTCATGAGAAGACAAGCCATCAATATAATCCCACAACTGCTTTTCAAAATTTTTCTGCTCGTTCATACTTCACGGTTTAATAAATGTTTTTAACTTCTTCGGAGAAATGTTTTTCCATTTTTTCTTTTAGCCTTGCTCTTGCCCGGTGCAACCTGACTTTTGCCGTATTGGCTTCAATAGCGAGAATTCTCGCTATTTCTTCCAGGTTCTGTTCTGCTTTATAAAACAAAGTTATTATCTCGGCATCATCAGGATTCAGCATTGCTATTGCTTCATTCACCATGTTTACTCTTGATTTTTGCTCGATGATATTGGCCCTGAAACCCGAATCCTTGCTATCGGCTACTTCAAATATCTTCTCGTTATCCAACGAGTGAACCTCCAGTTTCTTTTTTCTCAGGAATGTAATGCAGGTGGTATTAACAATTGTATAGAGCCATGTGCTGAATTTTGACTCGCCCCTGAAATCAGCCAGTGCCCGGTAAGCCTTTACGAAGACATCCTGCGCGATTTCTTCGGCGTCTTCCCTGCTTTTGATCATTCTCAGCACCAGAGTAAATACGTAACCCTGGTAACGGTTTACCAACTCAGCGTAGGCACCCTGCTCACCCTGCAGTACCCTGCTTATGACTTCATTATCACCAAGTCCGGTTGACATTCAATTATTAAGACTACGGGTTATTCAATCTGGTTACACTAAGGTAGACGATATTATTATGGTAAATACGGATTGTAACCAGGGCAGAACTGGCGTAGTCATATGTTTTGTAAACCAATTTTAATAAAGTTCTTAAAAGGCTGTAACCGGAAAGTCACACCGGTAGTCAAACAGAACAGAAAATTGAAATCCTTAATAATAAAAAATTACAATTATGCATGGAGGTGAAGTTTTAATACCAATTACAATTTTTGCAGGTGGATTTGCCATGATATTTGGCATTGTTTACCTCAAAACCCGCCAAAACATGGCGATGATCGAAAAGGGAATGAACCCAAAAGAGTTTGCCAACAGACCGGCTCCTTACAAAAACCTAAAATGGGCCTTATTACTGATGGGCGCCGGAGCAGGACTATTTCTTGCTTATATGCTCGACATTTATGCATTTCAAAGCATGTGGACAGAAACATATAATGGACGTACATACCGGCATCATGATGAAAATCCAGCCATCTATTTCGCACTTATAGCCATCGGCGGTGGGTTAGGATTGTTTGGGTCTTATAAAATGGAAAAGAAATGGTGGGATGATAATAAAGAAAGACTCTAACCTAATGAATTCCTGATGATTTTTCATTCCAGCCCACGTTTTAAACCGTGGGCTGTTACAATATCGATCATAAAACAAAAAGCAACTTGTCTGAACAGGTTGCTTTTCTATTAATAAAGATCCAATACCCAAATCTTATTTCATCGTGGTCAGAACTTCAAGCGCTTTCCTGATAACAAGATCATCACTATTTGCCACCTCATAAAAACCTTTTGATCTCCATTTGTAGCGGGCCAACTGCGCCTTGATTCTTTTTTGTAAGAAATCCTTATCTGCGGGAGATACCAGTTTCAGATCAATGCTGTCCTTTGCAGCAAAGACCACCAGCTCCTGCCAGACCGGTTCAAGGTTATCATAGTTTGCGGCAAAATCCTCTGGTGACTTGTACTTATTTAATTCATCCAAATGCCTGACATAATAACTATACATGAAATTGGTGAAATCGCCGCTCAGGAACAACCTGCTAACATTTTTGTGCAACGTGCTGGTGTCAAGTCCAACAAATATTTTGGGAGTGATACCACCACCACCATAGACCGTGTCACCACATTCCGTTTTAAACATTTTACCATTGGCATATTTGGCGGTATCCGGATGACTAACCTCACCATTTTCATAACGATCCCTGATCTCATCATAATATTTTTCTCTTCCATTGATATAAGGACGCTGGATGCTTCGCCCCTTTGGTGTATAGTACCTGGCAATGGTCAGCCGGAGTGCTGAGCCGTCATTTAATGGATATTGTTCCTGCACCAAACCTTTTCCAAAAGTTCTTCTACCAATAATTGTGGCACGGCACCAGTCCTGTAATGCACCGGCCAGCACTTCGCTGGCACTCGCTGAGGTCTCATCGACTAACACAACCAATCCACCTTTTTCAAATAAGCCTGGCCGGCGGCACCGGTATTCTCTTCTTTGCGTATTCGTTCCCTGAGTATAAACCACCAATTTATCATCGTTTAAAAATTCATCCGCCATTTCGAACGCTTCATTCATAAAGCCACCGCTGTTTCCACGAAGGTCCAGCACCAGATTGTCGATATTATTTTTCTGGAGTGCTTCCAACGATTGCATAAATTCCTCATAAGCAGATTCGGAGAATTTATTGAGCTTGATATAGCCCGTAGTTTTATCAAGCATATAAGCAGCATCTACAGCATAGATCGGGATCCTGCCTCTTGTGATCGGTATTTCTTTTACTTCATTTTTTCTCAGTATGATGATCTTTACAGGAGAACCACTTTCACCACGTATCTTCCTTTTTATTTCGTCAATAGTGAGATTTTTACCGGCGATCACCTCATTATTTACCTTAATGATCCTGTCACCAACCTGCAGACCCGCTTTATCGCTGGGCCCACCGGCGATCACATGAACAACGTGAACCGTATCCAGAAAAATATTGAATTCGACACCAATTCCTGTAAAATTTCCTTCGAGGTCTTCATTTACTTCAGCCAGTTGCGATGCCGGGATATAAATCGAATGCGGATCCAGGTGCTTCATCATCTCATCAATGGCATTGCTTTGCAGGGAATCAAGGCTGACAGGATCAACATAGCGCTGCTTAACAAGATCGAGAATCTCCTGGAGAGAAGTTTTTTTATCGGCTTTAAAAAATCCCGTACCCGATGCTGTATTTTCCCGGAGCTTAAAACCAAAGAACATTCCACCGACCATGATGATTGAAAATATCAGCGGAAGCCATACCTGTAATTTTTTATTACCCATCGTTACCTGTTTCTTTGTATTTTGATGCAAAATAGAGAAAAGTTTCTGCTTGCTGGTTGCTGGCTCTTGGTCTTTGGTCGCTGGTTTTTATAAATGATAGTTAATAATCGGTATGAATGTCCATGGCCCGGGAACAAGCGACCAGCAACCAGTACCCACCCCGAAGGGGTTCCTTCGGAACAACCAACAACATGTCCTCTGTAAAGCTGATCTGCGATAGCGGCGCTACCAAAGCCGAATGGTGTCTGATTAATAAAGCCAGGCGAAAGACTGTTTTCACCAATGGCATCAGCCCGTATTTTTTGAATACCCGGGAAATAACAGACCTCCTGTTAAAAGAACTAAAACCAAAATTCAGGAACATAAAAGTTGACCAGGTCTTTTATTACGGAACTGGTTGTGCAAATCCGGAGAATGCCAAATCGATCAAAAAAGCAATTCAGCTTGTTTTTCCCGAAGCAAAAAAAGTAGAGGTAACTCATGACCTGATGGCGGCCGCAAGATCGGTTTGCGGCAGGCAAAAGGGAATGGTTGCCAACCTGGGTACGGGCTCTTTTTGCTGTTATTACAATGGTAAGAAGATAGTGAAACAGCTACCCGGGATCGGTTATATTCTCGGTGATGAAGGTAGCGGCGCTTATCTTGGAAAAAAGATCATTCAATATTATTTATACGAAACTTTCGATGATGATCTGCGGGCAAGATTCAACGCTAAGTACGTCACCAACCGCAGCGAGATATTGGATAATGTTTATAAGAAGCCATTTCCTAATCGCTACCTGGCCGCCTTTACGCTTTTTCTTGCGGAGAACCGCGGCCACTATATGATCGAGAACATCATTGAAGACGGGCTAAATGAGTTTTTCTTTTATCATCTTTGTAAGTTTAGAGAATCTTGGATAATGCCGATACATTTTGTTGGTAGCGTAGCATTTGGATTTAAGGACGTGTTGCAGCAACTTTGCGCTACTTATGAATTTGATTTGGGCAGGGTGATCAAAAACCCAATGGAGGGATTGATCGCATATCATAGTTAACAGAGGGTTTTATATGTCATTTGAAAGAATCACGGAACAGCCAAGTAACTACAGGCATTTGGATAAAATGTCTGTAAGTGAATTGCTGATTAATATAAATAATGAAGATAAAACGGTACCTGCAGCTGTTGAAAAAGCCATCCCTCAAATCGAGAAATTGGTGGAGGCGGCAAGCGACAAGATGCTTAGCGGGGGAAGATTATTTTATGTGGGTGCCGGTACAAGCGGACGGCTTGGCGTGGTTGATGCCAGCGAGTGTCCGCCTACCTATGGGGTACCTTATGGATTGGTAAACGCAATCATTGCCGGCGGCGAAAAAGCAATTACGACAGCGGTAGAATATGCAGAGGATAACAAAGACGAAGGCTGGAATGATCTTGTAAAAAATAATATATCGGATAAAGACTTTGTGATCGGGATTGCGGCCAGTGGCAGCACGCCCTATGTACTGGGAGCCCTGGAAGGCTGCAAGGTCCGGGGCATCTTAACGGGGAGTATCACGAACAATCCAGGTTCACCTTTGGCTAAAGCTGCCGACTACCCCGTGGAGATCGAAGTAGGGCCAGAATTTGTTACCGGCAGCACCAGGATGAAAAGTGGCACATCTCAAAAACTGGTTTTGAATATGATCTCTACGGCCGTCATGATACAATTGGGCAGGGTAGAAGATAATAAAATGGTGAACATGCAGCTTACAAATGAAAAACTTGTTGACCGTGGCACTAAGATGTTGATGGAGAAGTTGAAGCTGAATGATTACGAGGATGCCAAGGAGCTTCTTTTGAAATACGGAAGCGTAAAAAAAGCCGTGGAAAATTCTTCAAAATAACATGTGTTATTGGTTTTGTTTTATATATTGTGCATCTATAAAAATTGTAGTGGGATCAATCAAAACATATCACGTTTCTTCGCCGGCAACATCCATTGCCACTACTACCACTACAACAACAACAATCCGCTAAGCGGATTGTAAATTACCATATCAAACTCCGGGCTTTAAGCTGTTAACGACAAAAGTCGCTTTAAAATAACATTGTTAATTATTACAATAAAAACATATGCAGGTTCTAAAATTCGGTGGTACATCTGTTGCGAATGCTGAAAACATTTTAAAAGTTCTTGTCATAGTCAAAGAAGTTTTGAAAAAGGACAAAGCTGTTGTAGTTGTTTCGGCCCTTGGCGGTGTAACAGATCTTTTGTTAAATGCTGCGGCTTTGGCTTCTGCGGGGGATGAAACTTATAAAGATAAGTTGCACCTGGTAGAGCAAAAACACCTGGAAGCAGTCAAACAATTATTGCCCATTGCACAGCAAAGCCACTTGTTGAGTTTGGTCAAAAAGAGTTGTAATGAAATCGAGGATATCTGTAATGGCATTTTCTTATTGAGGGAATTAACACCAAGAACAAAAGATCGGATTGGCAGCTACGGAGAATTGATCTCATCACAGATCATTGCAGCAAAATTCAATGCTGATGGTGTGTTTGCAACCTGGAAGGATTCCCGTGAGCTGATCCTTACCAATTCAGCATTTACAGCTGCTGAAGTCGACTATCCGGAAACAAATCAACGGGTGAATGATTATTTCGAAACTCAAACTTCGTCATTATTCATCTTGCCTGGATTTGTAGCAATGGATAAAAATGGAGTAACCACGACTTTGGGGCGCGGGGGTTCTGATTTTACCGCTGCGATTGTTGCTTCAGCGCTCAAGGCAAATGTGCTTGAGATCTGGACGGATGTTAGTGGTATGATGACCGCCGATCCCCGGCTGACAAATAATGCCCGTATCATTCCGCATATTTCCTACCAGGAAGCAATGGAGCTTTCACATTTTGGCGCCAAGGTTATTTATCCGCCCACTATACAACCGGTAATGAGTCTGGGGATACCTGTATGGATCAAAAATACATTTGCTCCACACGATGAAGGCACACTGATTGAATCCGTGTCAACAAAAAATGGAAATATCGTAAGAGGAATATCCAGCATAAACAACATCGTTTTGATAAGCCTTGAAGGAAGCGGCATGATCGGGATCCCCGGTTTTTCCAAAAGATTGTTTGAAGCACTCAGCAATGAAAAGATCAATGTCATTCTTATCACGCAAAGCTCATCTGAGCATTCTATCTGCGTGGGGATCGAATCCGCCTCTGCCCAAAAAGCGAAGCATGCAGTGGATGCTGCTTTTGTAAATGAGATCGCTTTGCAAAAGGTAGAGCCGCTCAAAATTGAAACTGATCTTTCAATTGTTGCCCTTGTAGGTGAAAACATGAAGAGTCACCCTGGTATCAGCGGCCGGATGTTCAGCACAATGGGAAGAAATGGAGTGAATATTCGGGCAATAGCGCAAGGTTCTTCGGAAAAGAACATTTCTGCCGTGATCGCAACAAAAGATGTAAAGAAAGCGATCAACGTTTTACACGAGGAGTTCTTTGAAGCAACAAAGAAACAAGTCAACCTGTTCATAGTAGGTACCGGTAATGTCGGCAAAAAGTTATTGAGCCAGTTGCAAAAGCAGCTTGATTTTTTACAGAGGCAAATGAAGCTGGTGGTAAATGTCACGGGTATTTGCAATAGCAGGAAAATGCTTATCGATGAGTCAGGCATCGATCTTTCCCAATGGGAGCAAAGATTAAATGAGGGCAATGCTGCCGACATACACCAATTCGTAAATGAAATAATTGAACGCAACCTTCGTAATTCAATCTTTGTTGATATCACTGCCAGTGAGCTTGTCGCCGGCGTGTATGAGCACTTGCTGAGGAAGAGTATTTCAGTTGTGGCGTGTAATAAAGTTGCGGCTTCATCAGCCTACAGCAACTATCACAAGCTAAAGGACGTGGCGAGAGAATTCAATTGTCATTTTCTATTTGAAACAAATGTAGGAGCCGGGTTGCCTGTTATCGCCACGCTGAATGACCTGCTGAATAGTGGGGACAGGGTGCACCGTATAGAAGCAGTGTTAAGCGGCACACTCAATTTTGTTTTTAATAATTATGATGGCAAAAGAAGATTCGCTGATGTGGTAAAGCAGGCGCAGGATGAAGGATATACCGAACCTGATCCAAGACTTGATCTCAGTGGTACAGACGTAATGCGGAAGATCATGATCCTTGCCCGGGAAGCCGGTGAGAAAGTTGAAATGGACGAGATCAGTAATAATTCATTCATGCCGGAGTCATGTATGAAAGGAAGCGTTGAAGATTTTTATGCGGCAATGGCAAAAGAGGAAAAACATTTCAGCCAGATATTTGAGAAAGCAAAAGCTGCCGGCTGCAAATTAAAATTTGTTGCTTCTTACAATCAGGGTAAAGCAGCAGTAGGACTGCAACACATCGATCCTGATCATGATCTTTATCACTTGTATGGAAAAGATAATGTAGTATTGTTTTATACGGACCGGTACAAAGAACAGCCGATGGTTGTAAAAGGTGCCGGGGCCGGGGCAGAAGTAACAGCAAGCGGTGTGTTTGCCGATATTTTGAGAGCAGTAAAAAATTAAGATGAAGACGGTCATCGTTCATTCTCCCGGAACTGTTGCAAATCTTGTTTGCGGATTTGATATCCTTGGTTTGGCATTAAAAGAACCATACGATATCATGAAGCTTCGAATGCTGGATACACCTGAAGTCATAATAAGGAATAGAGATGAATTCAACTTACCAACAGAACCACATAAAAATGTTGCTGGTGTTGTATTGTTATCAATAATGGAAAAAATAAACGAGGGGATCGGTTTTGAAATCGAAATTAAAAAGCATATAAAACCAGGGAGTGGGATCGGGAGCAGTGCGGCAAGTGCGGCCGGTGCAGCAGTTGCTGCCAATCACTTGCTGGGAAATATTTTTTCAAATGATGACCTGGTGCAATTTGCCATGAATGGGGAAAAATTGGCTTCAGGAGTTAAACACGCAGACAATATTGCCCCTTGCATTTTCGGAGGAGTAAGTTTGATACGATGCATTCATCCATTGGATATTGTTTCTATTTCTTCGCCTGAACTTTTTGTCACGGTTGTTCATCCTCAGATAGAAGTAAGAACGTCCGATGCAAGGCAAATTCTTCGCCAGCAGATCCTGTTAAAAGACGCGATCCGGCAATGGGGAAATATTGCGGGACTTGTAACAGGGTTTTTAAAAAATGATCTTGATCTTATCGGTCGTTCCCTTGAAGATGTGATCATTGAACCTGTTCGCAGCATTCTTATTCCAGGATTTGATGAAGTAAAAACAAAATGCAAGGAAGCAGGAGCATTGGGTGGGGGTATTTCCGGGTCTGGTCCATCAGTATTTATGCTCAGCAAAGACGAAGCCATCGCAAAAGCTGTTGAGTCAGTAATGAAAGATGTTTATACAAAAATTGGAATTGACTTTAATACATATGTAACTACGATTAATAAAAAAGGAGTGGAGGTGGTGAAGGGGGAGTAGTGAGTAATTTATGGCGATACTGGATACTGGATACTGGATGTTGGATACTGGATGTTCTCCAAATAGGAATTTTTAATAATCAAATAATTAATAATCAATAATCATTGAAGTATTACAGTACAAATAAAAATTCTGATCTTGTTTCATTCAAAGAAGCCACGATAAGGGGACAAGCGCCCGACAAGGGTCTATATTTTCCTGAGACTATACCCAAGATTGAAAAAAATTTGATCAATAACGTTGAAAAGCTGTCAAATGAAGAGATCGCCTTTCGGGTTATCAAACCTTATGTAGACGATGACATAAACGACGATGATCTCTTTAGGATCGTTAAAGAAACCGTTAACTTTCAAATTCCGCTTGTAAGGATCAATGATCATATTTTTTCATTGGAACTCTTTCATGGACCTACGCTTGCCTTCAAAGATGTCGGCGCGAGGTTTATGAGCCGCTGTCTTGGGTATTTTTTAAAAGATGAGGAAAAGAAAGTAACCGTCTTAGTCGCCACTTCCGGCGATACCGGTGGCGCTGTTGCCAATGGATTTTACAATGTGCCGGGCGTTGATGTAATTATTCTTTATCCATCTGGTAAAGTAAGCCCGGTGCAGGAAAAACAATTAACAACTCTCGGAAATAATATAACAGCCCTCGAGGTCGAAGGAACTTTTGATGACTGCCAGCAAATGGTAAAACAGGCATTTGCAGATACGGAGATCAATCAAAAATTATTTCTTACTTCTGCTAACTCTATTAATGTCGCCAGGTGGTTGCCCCAGCAGTTCTACTATTTTTTTGCATTTAAACAATGGCGGGATAAAGACCAACCACCGGTTATCTGCGTGCCGAGCGGAAATTTTGGGAATATTTGTGCGGGTATTTTGGCAAAGCAATCCGGTCTACCCATTGATCATTTTATAGCGGCCTGTAATGTCAATGATGTGGTGACGAAATATCTTCATGCCTCAAACCCGATTCCAATCGGGATCTACCCTCAAAAGTCAAAGCCTACTCTTTCCAATGCAATGGATGTTGGGAATCCAAGTAACTTTATTCGTATTCTTGAAATATTTCATCACCAATTTCCCGAGCTAAAAAACAATCTTTCTTCTTTTAGCATCAATGACGACGAAACAATAGCAACAATTAAAAGAGTTTTTAATCAATATTATTATACACTCGATCCTCATGGAGCGGTAGGCTATTTAGCTTTGGAGAAATATTTACAGGCTCATCCGGATAAAAAAGGTATTTTTTTAGAAACTGCTCATCCCGTGAAATTTCCGGAGGCTGTTGAAAAAGCGACCATGCAAAAAGTTAGTTTCCCGGCATCAATTTCATCGATCATGAATTCAGAGAAGAAAAGTATAAAAATGCTCGCCTCTTACCGGTTATTTAAGAATTTTCTTTTAGATTAACCAGCGTTTTATCATTTATTTTTTCACACTTTTATTTTATCAAGTTTTAAGCTTTTTGATTGACAAAACCCTGCAACGCTAATGTATCTTTGCAAAGGAGTCCTGGTGTATGCATGATATAGAGCCATTTTATAATTGGAGACATATTTACGTAGCTGAGGAAGATCAGCGTTCGCCCTTTTATGGGCAAATACATTCTGAATTTGAGTTCACTCAAGCAGTTTACAATTATTATATACATCCTCAATGGGATGAATTTGGCAGCCGGACACTTTATATGAAAGTGCTGATGGCTGATTACGAAGAAAAGTATGCCGTGATCGAATTAATCGGCGAGTGGAATGATGCCATAGAGAATGATATCATGACACTCAAGCGTGAAGTGATCGATGTTTTTGAATCGGAAGGGATCAATAAATTTATTTTGATCGCTGAAAACGTATTGAACTTTCATAGTGGTGATAGAGACTATTATGAGGAATGGTACGAAGAAACCAATGACGGACATGGCTGGATCGTAATACTGAATATGCCGGAAGCCACTCAATATGATCTTCGGAAGGCTAAACTTGACCGCTATATTGAGCTCATCGATCTTCCTGAATGGAGAACTTATAAACCTTTCCACCTGTTTAGAAAAATTGATGCTTTCGAGCAGGCGAGATTACATTAGGGAGACCAGATACCAGATGCTGGATACTGGATACTGGATGTCAGCATCCCGTATCCAGCATCCAGTATCCAGTATCCAGCATCCATCTTCTCCTCCAAACTTTTCCCACAAGTTTGACGTTCCGATAGTATTTTTGCGGCCGGAAAATAGGTTCCATCTAAATGTCTTGATACTATGAATTGGTCCCAGTTGTTCACTTCTTCGATAGGTAAAAAGGTTGTAGTGGCGGTAACGGGTTTGTTTCTTGTTTCTTTCCTGGTGATACATGTTGGTATCAACTCTTGTGTTTTCAAGGATCTTTTTGTTCCTGATGATAATGGTGATATGTTCAACCGTGCAGCAGATTTTATGGCTAGAACAGTTGTGATCCGCATTATGGAGTATGTGCTATTTGCAGGGTTCTTTATTCATATCATTCAAGCTCTGGTGGTAGAGTTCGAGAACAGGAAAAAAAGAAAAATTGGCTACGAAGTAAAAATGGGCAATCGCGGCAGCAAATGGTATAGCCGCTCAATGGGTCTGTTGGGTACCATTCTTTT
>JAICPX010000544.1 GCA_025929635.1 Chitinophagaceae bacterium | reverse complement strand
GTACCCCCGGCACCACCTGTCATTAATCCAAATGGTCCCTTTATGATCTTGATCATCGCGATGTCACTAACATTTATACTGCTGATCAAACCGGGATCGACAGGCATTTCATCCAGGTATAGGGATGCTTGTGACCCGCGGATATAAGGTACATATACAGCATCTTCAAAATTGATCGTTAAACCAGCCACGCGGCCCTGCAGCCATTGCAGTATATTATAATAGCCCATTGCGTTTTGCTGATCATTCACAAAGTCAAAAACGATTTCGTTGTTCGAGCTGAACAGACCCGAGCTAAGTTGTTCATTTAGCCTTTCAGTCGCTGTTGTCATCTTTGACCTGACCACTACTTCCTGTAAGGTTTTATATTTATCCTCAATGTCTTTTTCCATGGAAATTGTAAAACCTGCCCGTTGCACCCACTCCGGCCGGTCTTTAATACTGGTGATTGGTTCCAATCTAAACGGTGTTTCCGGTAGCGGCAGCTGGTAGGGAACAAATTGATTATTGCTTTCAAAGTCTATATCGATCAGCTTTGCTGAATATTTTTTTGTGTTCAATTGGTAAAAGATCTTCGCTTCATTTATGAATAGTACATTGTCCATGCCGATATTACCGGTGCTGTCAGATATCGTATGCAGAAATTGCTGACTGGAATCAGGGAAAAAGAGAATAAGGTTTACTTCTTCATTTGGTTTTAGTTTATGGCCTTTTGTTACCTTACCGGTGTAAGAAAGGTACCGCTGTGGCAGAAAACGCATTTGAGGATACTTATTCTTAATTATATCGTCCCAGCTGAAACGCTGCCATTTTTCTGAGATCAACAGTGCATCAAGGGCATCAACTTTACTATTACCCGGATGATCAAAATAAGCTGCCGCATGTTGGATTGGATCAGGAAGATCACTGCTAAGCCATAAAGCACTGAGAATGCTCTCTTGTTGCTGTGGCAACGTTGATGAAGCATCCTCAACACTTAATGCGTAACTGATCCAGGTCACTGAATCCACTTTTAATAATAATTTGTTCTGGGCCCTTGGCTCGAAGGATATTGTTTGCTGAACAACCGCGGCACTATCGTACTCAACATTAGTTGGATTAAGAAATATCAGCCGTTCGGCTGCTACCTGCAAGGTGGGATCAAAAACAGTTAAATGAAGTATACCATTGCCGAGGTCTTTAGTTGGTACGCTCATTGTCAGCTCACCAGTTGTTTTTCTCAGCAGGGCATGGTGAATCGTCTGGTGCTGAATCTCAGCAATTACCTGGTAGCCGTTTCCGTTATCCGGCACTTCCTGGAATCTAAGACGATAAATAATTGAATCCCCGGCATTTTCCACCGACAACTTTACTCCACTGCTTCTTACTAATGGCAAGGGACATACTTTATAGTTTCCTGACTCGTCTCTAACATAGACAAAATATTTCTTCCTGGCCTCAGGCGTAAATGAAAACATTGCAACATTTTCGTCCATTGAAGTGAATTCTTTGATTTTTACCTCTGGATTATCTTCTTCATAAAGATATCCGTTCCAAACAGTATTTAAACCGGCCATCGAATACCTCCGAACTGCCACTTTCGTTTCTATTCCATTGATCAGTGAACCGCCTTCAGGGATCGCCGCTACCTTCCATGCCCCCTTGTCAACTGTAAGTTTCTTTGCAGAGGCCGGATTATAGATTAACAATTGCCTTATATACTGGAAGCGATCATTAAAATTCAACATCCAGGTTGTATATGCCCTGATGTAATAAACGCTTTCAGTCAGTTTATTATCTGTATCGATACTGCCCTCGGTCACGCCTGAAATAACTGGCAACAGTTTTGTGCTGATGAGTTTTTTTTGCGCATCATATAATTCGACAAAGAGTGAGGAAGATATAAATGAAAGATCATATCCTGAAAAAACATAGCCCTTGAACCAGATCGTTTCACCGGCAACATATGCAGTTTTATTGAACCACAAATAGATCTTTTCTTCCGGGTAATTATCGTAATATTTTTTCAGCGCATCAACCGGACTTTGTTGGGAAAGTGATTTTACCGTGAAAAGCAGAACGAAAATGGAGAAGGATAATGGTCTTTTGGCAGTGAAAGGTTGCATATTACTAAGGTAAACAACTGTATTATAATGTGGCTCTAAAGTTAATTTAATAAAAAAACCCCGTCATGCGGGGTTATGAAAATTATTTTCCTCACAAATCATCTTAATCCTGGTAATCCTGGCTTAAACTATCAGCATCGCATCACCATAGCTAAAGAAACGATACTTGTCCTTGATCGCTTTTTTGTATGCCTCCATTACAAGATCGTAACCGGCAAATGCACAGGTCATGATCAATAAGCTGGTTTTTGGTAAATGAAAATTCGTTACCAGGGCATCAGCAATATTGAAATCATATGGCGGGTGAATGAACATGTTTGTCCAGCCTTCCGATGGTTTCAAAAGTTTTTGGGCCGTGAAAGATGATTCAATTGCCCTCATTGTTGTAGTGCCGACAGAACAAATGCGATGTCCATATTCTTTTGCACGATTCACAATTTTGCAGGCTTCGTCATCAATCCGGTAATACTCTGCATCCATTTTATGTTTGCTCAGGTCTTCCACTTCTATCGGCCTGAAAGTTCCTAACCCCGTATGTAAGGTTACCTCAGCAAAGCGAATACCTTTTATCTCCAGTCTTTTGATCAGCTCCCGGCTAAAATGCAGACCGGCCGTTGGAGCGGCCACGGCACCTTCATGTTTTGCGTATACAGTTTGATAACGTTCCTTGTCTTCTTCATCGGGTTTGCGTTTGATATACTTGGGAAGCGGAGTTTCACCCAGTCTTTCAAGCATAGCCCGGAATGACTCTTCTGAATCCTCCCAAAGAAAACGGATAGTTCTTCCACGGCTGGTCGTATTGTCAATTACTTCAGCGACTAATTCTTCATTGTCGCCAAAATAGAGTTTGTTGCC
>JAICPX010000150.1 GCA_025929635.1 Chitinophagaceae bacterium | reverse complement strand
CGACTATCTGTATGAATTGGAATCCTTGCGTATTGGCCAGAAAGCTCCGGCTTTTAAAGCCCGAACCATTGACGGAGAGAATATTTCCCTGCCCGGTTTGAACGGACAGTTTGTCTTTAATGGTTAATGGTTCTGATCGTTTTGCTCTTTCCCTGACATCGGGATTTTTCGTTTCGACTTTACTGGTGCCTTCGTCACTACCTGTTGATAGTTTTGTACTATTTGAATCGTTTGATAGTGTGGTTTTAGTTTTCTCATTCTGTGCTTCGATCTTAGGCCCTTTCTCTTTAATCTTGTTTTCACCGTTCTCCTTAACCTCAACCTTAACCTTAACCTCATTCTTCTGCTGAGCAGTTTCTGTTTCTTTTTTTGTAACCCATTTTTCCGGTCGGAAAATGATCCAAAGCCCACCAAGCAGTAAAAAACCAATTAACAAAGCACCGATACCACAGCCTCTGCGGGGCGGCGGTACCAGTATTTTATCATCATCATCTTCATCAAGCCTGCGCTTCATGTCCTTCCATGCCATATCCTCATCCGGCAAGGGAAGTGTGTCCCAGGCCTGATCTAATTGTTCTTCGTATGGTAATTTATCATTCATTAACTCAATTGCTGTTCACGAATTTTTTGTTGTAAGATCTTTCTTGCTTCGCTCAAATGCCATTTGCTGGTACCCTCGCTGATGTTCAATAGTTTTCCTATCTCTTTATGGTTGTATCCTTCCGTTACGTACAGGTTGAATACAGCCTGAGTTGCAGGCGGCAGGGTTCGGATCATGTTTAACAATTCCACTGACTTCATTTTTGTAATTGCTTCCGGCTGAATTTCTACCTGAATTGCCTCATTCAATTCCCCGGTTTGCGATTGCGCTTGTTTTGATTTAATAAAATCAAGACAGCTGTTAACGATGATGGTACGCATCCACGTGAACAAGCCTGCCTTTACCGCATCATAACGATGGATATTTCTGAAGACTTTCAGGAACCCGGTATTGAGCACCTCCAATGCATCCTCCTCAGTTTTTGTATAGCGAAGACAAAGCGACATCATAGCCCTGTAATAGTTGCGATACAACTTCTCCTGGGCCTTGCGGTCGTCATGGCGACAACCGTCAAGAATTTCGTTTAGATTTTCAGGGTCTTTATACAAACATTAAGTCACAAAGATTTGCAGTATAGCTTATTTTCCAGTTAAATGAACCGATTCTGCATTCTTTATATTACAGATACTATGACTGGGGGAAAAAGGTTGGGTTAAAGCCCCTCTAAATCTCCCCGAAGGGGAGACTTTGCATTCGCACAAAACCTGAAGATCAATCTGTCTTCATATTAATGAAATTTCAGTTACATGAAAACGCGACGAAAAGCGAGGATTGTGCGTAGGATGGTCCCGCCTTTGGCGGGATCGGGATGGGTCCTCAATATTTGTTTCTGATTTCTCGTATAAACTTCTCAATGGCCCGCCTGACCGCGGTAGCCGACGCCTGGTGATTATTAACCAATGCAGAGAAGATGAGCAGCTTACCTTTTTTCGTATATAGATACCCGCTTAAGGCTACTACGCCTGAAAGAGTCCCCGTTTTGACAAAAATATAATTACTGTCTGCTTTGTAGTAGCTGCTGATCGTTCCTTCGCCCCCGGTTGGAAGAATAATTTTGATCCGTTCCATTCCAAATTCATCCTTCATTTTATTCAAAATGATTACAAAATCCTGCGGGGTAAATAAATTATACCGGCTTAGTCCAGAACCATCCACCCACCTGGGTCTTTGCGGTAAGTCCTTCAAATCTGTTTTTAATATTGTATCGATGATCTTTGCATCATTCATCACCCCTAGTTTTTCATTGCTTACCATTAGTAAACTTTGTTCAGCAAAAAAGTTATCGCTGCGATGCATCATAGGCTTTAAAAGCGAATCTGTTGGTTGAGTTTTGATTGGCTTTAAGGGTAGTTGAATCTTGTCGAAAAGTTTGTTCCACATTTGATCATTCATCAGGGAAATTTTTTTACCGACGGTGTCTGATAATAACTCCACAGTTGATCTTATTCCGTGCGTTACGAATGGGACATACAACTCTCTGTACTTTTCGGTGCCCTGGATCAGTTCAAATTCATTTTCGCCAATTTTTCTTTTTACATCGAAGCTTCTGGCGTTTTGGCTGCTAAAATCAACCTTCCAGTTTATTTCGGGGATTGAATAGATACTAACAGGCTCTAATTTGGTTGTCGTGTCTTTTTCCTGTATCCATTTGAGAACATTTCCATAAACAGGCATTGGACTTCTTTCAGCCATATAGCTTTCATCATAATCGTTCCATGACCAGCCTGAACCCAATCCTACAGATTTCCACGTTAAATCAGTTATATAAATTTTCTTATTTGATGTTTTTAATACGTCGAATGCAGGCTGTTTTTTGTAATCAGGATGCAGCAGGGTCGGGTCGCCCGAGGGCAAAATAAAAAGTGCCGTGTCATTTTCCGCAGCCAGGAAACACTTCAAACTATCTCCCAAATATTTCATCGCCACATAACAGGTAGGAATTTTTGTATTGCTTGCCGGTACAAAATATTTATCACCCTGGTAATTGTACCAATACTTTCCTGTCGACGGTTCATAAATGCTGATGCCAACATGTGCTGTTAGCAATGAACTGTCACTCAGTACGAGTTGTTTTGCAGATTTTGAGATTTTCTGCTGGACCGAACATGAGGAAAGAAAGATGTACGATGTCAGAAGTACGATGTACAACTTCTTAAATGGAACATTGTCCGAAAGGACTCCGTTGGAGAGCATTGTCCGAAAGGACTCCGTTGGAGAAAATTGAACATTGAACATTTGCTGAATAGAATTCTTGCAGTACAAGAGTGCGACGCAACAGAAGCTTAATAGTAGCATTTCAGCTGGTAACACAAATAAAAATAACAATAATAAAGCTATTGATTAAAAACGATGAAAGATCAAATCTAAATTCCCCACGTCATTGCGAGCAAAGCGAAGCAACGGGGGACAGGGGGTCGGGTTCAACTTCTCTCCTGCGCCCTCAACCATCTCTCCGGTATCTCATTGCTGCTAGCCAGCAAATAATCTTTATAACTGCAGGCGATAAAGCGTTTATCGGGTAATTGCATCCACCAGCGACCGGTCTTTTTACTTTGGATGAACATCGTTTCCACTTCTGCAAACGCCATGTGATATTCATTGAATGATTCCCGTTCATCGATCTTCGCTTCTCTTCTGCCGCGGCTACGGCCATCCAGGAGATACCAAAGCATCTGGCTGATCTGTTTTGCTGTGAGATCATGCTGATCTTTATCGGGATCATAACCATAGATCCCGATTGTATTTACATTTGGGCTCATGCCTGCATAACGCATCAGCACACAACTTTCTTCGCCATTAAAACCATTGGGTGAACCGGTGGTGTTTGCCGGCGCATACGCATAAGCCAATGCTGAAATATCAAAACTGAATAATTGGGAATTTCGGATCACCGGCTCCATTTCATCAATATTCTCTTTCACATGTCCAACGCGAAAACAATCGAAGCGTAGCTTGTCCATGGTTTCCAGCATTCGCGGATGAACAAAGTAACTTTGAAACCCGATATGATTGTAATGACGAACATAGTTGGGTTCCCCGGTCAGCATCTCCATTAAAAAATTATCACAACGGAAATCCGAATCGAGGTTGAGATCAATAAGTGCATCAATATTGGTGACTTCAATGATCGATTTGTTGGACTCATAAGCATAATACTGCGCCAGGGTAAGGTCATGCGATCCTCCAAGAATGATCACTGTTTTCTTTTCATTGATCAGCTCATTGATCACCGTATTTAATGCCGCATATGTATCGGCTAGATCAGCACCTTTTCGAAGATTGCCCAGGTCGGCCAGGCGAAGATCCTGGTGCCAGGAGAATAACTGGTAGAATTGACGCCGTATAGCATCAGGACCCGCACTGTATGCCAAATGATGACCATTACCACGTTGCTCACCGCAGCCTATAAACACAAGATCGGCATCATCCAGATCAGGAAAATTCTCTTCATCATGCACATTGATGCGATGGCCTATCGTGCCTTCCTTATAACCCTGGTCAAAATTGAGTTCGGCTTTGTTTATTGGAGAAAGAAAATCGGAAATGTTCAGGAAATCGGACATGCTGCAAGTTAGGCTAAGAGGTTAAAAGAGAGAAGGAGAAAAAGAGTGCAATCCACGTATGTTGAAAAGTTGGGCTAAGAGGAGAACCAGGATTTTCAGGATTACGATGATTAATGAGGAGATAAGGATGGTTGATAAGATAAGGTCATTTCCAATTTTCATCTAAAATCCTTTAATCGCCAAAATCCTGGTTCTTTCTCTTAGCTTATCTTTGTCGATCTATGGAAGATTTGCTGAAACAAATAAAGGATTATAAGGATGAGATCGCGGCCTATGCGGCTAATGGAGAAAAATCTGCCGAAGAATTCCGCATCAAATGGCTTGGCACAAAGGGTTTGGTAAAAAACCTGATGATTGAAATGAAAAATGTGCCGGCTGAAAAGAAAAAAGAATTTGGTCAGATCCTAAATGAGTTCAAACAATTCACTGAAGCAAAGTATGAGGAATTGAAGTCATCAACCTCAAACCTCAAACCTCAAGCTTCAAACCTTGATCTCACTCTTCCCGGCAACAGCATACCTGTGGGCACTCGTCACCCGATAAGTTTGATGGCCAATCGCATTATTTCAATCTTCCAGCGGTTAGGATTTGCGGTTGCTGAGGGACCGGAAATAGAAGATGACTGGCACAATTTTACTGCGCTGAATCTTCCGGAGCATCATCCGGCCCGTGATATGCAGGACACATTTTATGTGCAGCATCTCGCCACAGGCGGGACCGATTGGTTATTGCGTACTCACACAAGCAATATCCAGATCCGTGAGATGCAAAAAGGTAAATTGCCGATCCGGATCATTTGTCCCGGCCGCGTGTATCGAAATGAAACGGTGAGCGCAAGAAGTCATTGTTTCTTTCACCAGGTTGAGGGATTGTATATTGATGAAAATGTTTCTTTCGCCGATCTGAAACAAACGCTTTACTTTTTTGCCAAAGAAATGTACGGCCAGGATGTAAAGATCCGTTTTCGGCCCTCTTATTTTCCATTTACAGAGCCGAGTGCTGAGATGGATATCAGTTGCATGTTGTGCAAGGGCGCAGGCTGTAATGTTTGCAAAAAAACCGGCTGGCTTGAGATACTGGGCAGCGGCATGGTGCATCCGAATGTTTTATCCAATTGCGGTATTGATCCAAATAAATACACTGGTTTTGCATTCGGAATGGGTATTGAACGTCCTGCACTATTGAAATATGGAATTAATGATATTCGTCTTTTTAGTGAGAATGATGTAAGGTTTTTGAAACAGTTTACAAGTGCAGTATAACTTATAGTTTTTCAATTTTGCCTCTTGGCATAATTCTGAAAGCAAAGGGAAATCTGGTTTTTTTAGCCAAGTCTTTTATTTCGCTCCAGTGGCTAATTATTTTTTGAACCATCTCCCAGTATTTATAGCCGGTTTTACCTGGTGGTCTTAGATAAAATATGCCCATTCGATATTTACGTAGCAATTCATATTGTTGCTGTGTTCTTTGAATATTATAATCTTGTGTTATTACGATTCCATTCAATTGTCCTATTTGCGGGATCCACTCTTCATCTTGAATACCTCTACCGTATTCTTTCTGAATTGAATAGATTTCATTGCCTTCATCATTGGGCTTTTCTAAAATTGCCAATCCCTCCGCGAGCTGTGGTGGCATATTTTCATCTATAAAAAACTTCATTATGCGGCTTTCTTAAAGAATTCGATAGAAGCAGTCACGTCAGATTGGGATACATCGTAAAGCGATGCTATGAAATTAACCTTTTCGCCGGCTGTGTACATCCTATATAAGGTCTCCGCAAGTATGTTTGTATTTTTTACCGTCGGTTGGCCTAGCTGATGATGGGGATCAACGACTATATTTTTGTCTTTTCCTAAAGGCCAATAACGAAGCGCCAATTGATCTTTGCCAAAATCCATTTGAAGACAAAAATCTTTAATGATAGCCGAAAAATTCAACTGCTTGCTTTTGTCCGCATTGACAATAATCTCATCGTCTATCTTATAAAGAATCTTCTTGCCGTCTGTTAGAATTGTCGAAGTTGCGAAGGGAAATTGGGAATTCAATTCATTAGCAATTATTTCATGGGATTTGGCAATGCGTTGAGCACTTAACCCTTGCTTTCTTAATTGATAAAAAACATAAAACTCGATCAACGTATAAAAATGTACGGTTTTATCTCTCCCCTTGCCCCAGGATGAATAACTTCTTTTCCCTTTCTTAAATCGGTTATCCCAATATTCTCGAAGCCATCGTCTTACAAAAGGGAGCTCCAAATTTAGAATTCGGGCAACATCTGGAACTGAGTATAGACCAATTCCCAGCGCAGGTTTCTTATTTAAAAGCAACAACATTACTAATATTATCCACAGCAAGATAAATAATTTGTCATTAACTAAAAGCAAATAATTGCACACTAAAAACTCACTTTTTTATTGGTAGTACCCAATGAAATATCTTTGCTGCAATCATGAATCCCACTTCTATCATTTGCATCTGCGGTGCAGGCACCATGGGTAGCGGTATCGCACAAACCGCAGCTTCCTCAGGATTCTATACAATATTATATGAGCTAAACGATACTGTACTTGAAAAAGCACAATCTTCCATTGAAAAGAATTTGCAATCACTGGTACAAAAACGAAAGATCACCGGGAATGCAAAAGAAGAAACGCTGAACAATCTCAAATTCACCAATAGTCCTCATGATTGTCTAGCAGATGTGATCATCGAGGCCATTGTTGAAAAACCTGAAGCTAAAATCGCTTTATTCAATCAACTGGCAGAGATCAATCATAGCGAAACTGTTTTTGCCAGCAATACTTCATCGCTTTCTATAACGCAAATCGCCAAAGCAGTTAAAAATCCCGAACGGGTGATTGGAATGCATTTCTTTAACCCGGCTACGATAATGAAGCTTGTTGAAGTGGTGAACACGGATTATACAAATGAGCATACAACAGGAATTATTATCGAACTTGCAAAGCAGATGAATAAGACCGCAGTGCTTTGCAACGACTCACCGGGTTTCATTGTCAACCGTGTTGCAAGACCTTATTACATTGAATCATTACGATTGGCCGAACAAAATATTGCCGGTCTCTCAACTATCGATTCTATCCTGGAATCTACAGGTTTCAAAATGGGACCATTTAAACTAATGGACCTTATCGGTAATGACATTAATTATGCTGTAAGTTGCTCGGTCTATGACCAGCTGGGTAAACCTGAAAGATTAACACCATCTCCAATTCAGAAAGAAAAGGTTGAAGCGGGCAAATTAGGTAAGAAAAGCGGGGAGGGTTATTACAGCTACACCAGTTGATGCATTTCAATCACATCACATAAGTTTGCAATAATTACAAACTAAATGAATTTTCAAAATTCCCCTTTAGGGGTTGGCGGTAAGGTATTAGTTACCGGCGGCACCGGCTTCATTGGGGCATACATTATTAAAGAACTGATTGAAAAAGGATATCCGGTTCGTGCGATCCGGCGCAGCAATAAAGTTCCTTTCTTTATTCCCACTGATATTCTGGATAAAGTAGAATGGGTCAGTGGCGATGTGCTGGATGTTATTGCACTGAATGAATCAATGCAGGGTGTAGACCACATCGTTCATTCTGCAGCATCAGTCTCCTTTGTTAAAAGTGAAAGAGCACAGATGTATAATACGAACGTGGATGGAACAGCCAACATTGTTAACCTGGCACTTGAAAATGGGATAAAAAAGTTGGTACATATAAGTTCCATCTCAGCATTAGGAAGAACATTTGCCGGTGAGCAAGTAAACGAAGAAAAGAAATGGGTGACGAGTAAGCTGAATTCTCATTACGGGATCAGCAAGAATAAGGCAGAAATGGAAGTGTGGCGCGGGATCGGCGAAGGACTTAATGCGGTGATCATAAACCCAAGCACGGTACTTGGCTTTGGCAACTGGCATGAGAGCAGCTGCGCAATTTTCAAAAATGTATACAAAGGTTTTAAGTGGTACACGAGAGGCATAAATGGATTTGTATCCGTTGAAGATGTGGCAAAGATTGCCGTGTTACTGATGGAAAGTACTATTTCCGAAGAACGTTTCATCATTAACCATCAAAATTGGGAATTCAAGAAATTATTTGACAATATAGCGGGTGCCTTTGGAAAAACCCGTCCCTCCTGGGAAGCCACTACCTTTTTAAGCAGTATTGCATGGCGTTTTGAGAAATTGAGGTCGGTAATAAATGGAGATAAGCCACTGATCACAAGAGAAACCACAAGTATTGCGTTAAGTAAAACTTATTGGCAAAACGATAAAATACTAAGCGTATTACCGGGCTTTTCCTTTATGCCATTGGAGCAGTGCATCACAAATGCCTGCAAAAAATACGAAGATGCAGTAAACAGTATGCAACTAAAGCCATAAGAACATTATCTTTATCCGCCAATAGCACATTCTATGAAAAAGATTTTTCTGTTTACCCTGTTTACCTCCATTTTTGGACTTGCCTTTAGCCAGGATTTTACTGTTTCCGGTAAAGTTGTTGATTCAGCATCAAGAGAGCCGTTGGCATTTGCGTCAGTTTTTTGTCAGAATACAACACTGGGCACTACCACAAATAAAGAAGGCTCATTTCATTTGAGTCTCAAACAAGGTGGTTATGATCTTGTGATTACTTATACCGGCTACAGGTCCCAGCTGATTCGTATCAGCCCCGAGATGAAGCAAACAGGGCTGGAAATAGCATTGGTAAAAGAAGAGAAAAGTATTGAAGAAGTTGTAATTCGCAGCAGTAATGAAGTAAAGAATGGCTGGGAAAAATATGGTAAGTTCTTTTTGGAGAATTTTATCGGTTCTACTCCTTTTGCGTCTCAAACCACCCTGCTTAATCCTGAAGTGTTGAAGTTTTATTATTTCAAGCGGTCAGATAAGCTAAAAGTACTGGCAGATTCTGCCTTGATCATTTCAAATAATGCACTCGGATATACTATCCGCTACAACCTCGATTCCTTTCTTTTTATGTACAAAAAAGATCTCTGCAGTTATCACGGTTTCGCATTTTTTGAAGAAAGAATAGCCAGTGAAGACAGTCTGAAACGTTGGAAATCCAATCGCATAAAAGCTTATTTAGGTAGTCGTTTGCATTTTATGCATAGTTATTTCGATAGCACGTTGACAGACGCCGGTTTTATCATTTCATTACTGGATAAGGACGATGATAAATCTACAGTTGTTGAATTAGTGCGTTTATTCTCCGATGCAATAACCCGCAGTAATTTATAAGATGCACTCCCCTATTTTCCTTGCCGTCAGCCTACAATCCTCTATACCTTTTTGAGG